>JAFXFQ010000218.1 GCA_017520365.1 Clostridia bacterium | reverse complement strand
TATCGACAAGCTGGCTCAGGCTGTCGTAAAGGATGCAGATTTCGTCATTTCAAGGCCGTCGGCGTACAAAGGTACGACAGGGCTTGAAAGGGCGAAAAGCTTGAAATCCCCTGATTATCAGGGGATTTCTATAATATGACTTTGATTTTTAATTGAATTACCTTTTACGGTTAATGCTAAATCTTGGCTGTCTTTGTTTTGACACTTTTGCGCTCTGCGCCTTTTTCGACAGCCTGAAACCTCCCTGTATGGGAGGTTTTGATTTTTTAATGCAGTAAATCGGAGGGGGCGGGTACATACAGGCGAGGGTTCCCTTAATTTGTCTTTCTTCTCAAAGTTTTTTAAGAGCGCAACTCCGTTCTATCGAACTCTTTTCAAATAAAAATACACTTCCGCAAATAGGTGTTGTTCTTATCGGAAAATTTGTAATCATACCTGTTTCTGTTAAGAACCGGCATCGCATTTGTATGCACAAATTCAGTTGGGCAGTAGCCCAAACCCACTAACAACAGAAAAGAGAAGATTCGTATATTAACGAGTCTTCTCTTTCTTTTTGTCTGTTAAGTGATATGCTGACTAAAGTCAGCGTGATATTTTCGCTTTGCGAAAGTGATATTGAAGCCTTGCGGCTTCAGTGATATTCTATTCGCCCATAAACTTGCGAAGCAAATATCACTCGGCGTAAGCCGAATAACACTGCGCAGCAATAGAACTCGCCGCAGGCGAATAGAACTGGCGTGATACTCCGCTTGGAGTATCACGCCAAGCGGAAGTGCACCTTTTTTCTCTTTTCTCTTTTTTCAAAACCTTCCCGCAGGGGAAACTGCGCCCAGATCCTCGAAGGAAAGAAGATCGGACAGGATATAGTTTGAGATAAACATACCCTCCCTGGTGAGATATACCCGATCGCCGCGGTAGATCATATAGCCGTATTCAATGTATTTTTCGCATTTTTTGCCGTAAAATTCTCCGAAATCAACGCCGTAGCGTCTTCCGATCTCGGAAATAGAGATGCCCTCATTAAGACGAAGACCCAGCATTATGTATTCGCCCAGCTGTGCTTTCCCGCTGATCTGCTCAAGGCCTACGGTAATATTCAGCTGAGAGGCAGGATCGCAAACGCCCTTTATATAGGTCTCTATATTCCTCACAAAGGAGAAGCGGTTGCTGTTAAAATAGGAGTATGCTCCGGGGCCGAAGCCGAGATATTCCTCGCAATTCCAGTATTTCAGGTTGTGGCGGCTCATCTTGCCGGGACGGGCAAAATTTGATATCTCGTACTGCTTGTAGCCACGACGCTCAAGCATCTCGATCGCCCTGCAATACATCTCAAACTCCGTGTCCTCATCGGGGAAAATAAAGCGGTCTGCCATACGTGCGAGAGGGGTACCCTCCTCCAGCTTCAGATCGTAGAGTGAGATGTGATCGGGATGAAGACGTGTAAGATAGTCAATTGAGCGAAGAAGGCTGTCAACGCTTTGATTCGGTATGCCGAACATCAGGTCAACGCTGATATTTTTGATCTTTGCGGCACGGGCATCCTTAAAGCATTCTTCAAAATCCACTCTCGAATGAGTTCTTGTAAGACTTTTCAGCTCCGTGGGGTCTGCAGACTGAAGGCCGATGCTGATTCGGTTAACACCAGCCCGTCGCAGACGACGGAAGGTCTTGACGTCTGCCGTTTTCGGATTGACCTCAACGGTGAACTCCGTATTTCTGGAGAGCTTGAAATTTTTCTTTACAGCCTTGATTATTCGGATAAGCTGATCTGTGGGCATCGCAGTGGGAGTGCCTCCGCCAATATAAACGGAGTCGGGAATTCTGTCTCGTGCCGCATCCCGATACGCCTCCATATGAGCAATAAGAGCATCTGCATACCGCTCGTAAATGCCCTCGGTCTTTGGAATAAAGGAATAGAAATCACAATAAGCGCACTTTGTGCGGCAAAAAGGGATATGTATATAAATACCCAGCTTCTTCTGCATTTCGCTGTACATATGAAATCCTTCCTTTCTTTTGACTGACATATATGATACCACATTTTTTCCTTCTTGGCAAGTGGGAAAACCAAGGATGTAAATACAAAAGCTCGGGCTGTCGAGAAGGATGCAGAAGGGGCGATTTGGGTATCGTCGGCGTACAAAGGTACGGCAGAGACCCAAATCGCCCCTAAAAAGTCGCATTTAATAGTGAAATCCGCCGAGTTTTCGGCGGATTTCTAACTTTTTTGATCTTTAATTACTCGTTTTTTGACTTGCCTTTTGTCGCGGCTTTTGTTCTGCGCCTTTTTCGACAGACTGAAGCTCCGCACGAGACCGTGCGGAGCTTTTGTTGTTATAATACTGTTTTATTACTTTGCTGCAGCCTCGCAGTAGATACAGCGATAGACGCCGTTTTCTCTATCTGTAAGCTTAAAGATATGGCTGAGCTCCTGCTCCGTTGTTGTGATGCAACGAGGATTTCTGCACTTGATAACGTTTGTAAGTGTTTCGGGGAGATTTACCTTCTTCTTTTCACAGATGGAGCCCTCTTTGATAAGGTTGATGGTAACGGAAGGTGCTACGTAACCAACGATATCAAAGCTGACGGGAATATCCGCATCTATTTTGATAATATCCTTCTTGCCCATCTTCGCGCTGGGCGCATTCTTGATAAGTGCTACGGGGCAATCAAGGCTATCAAGGCCAAGGAGCTCATAAAGAGTCATACCGCGGCCGGCGGGAATATGGTCTATAACGATACCGTTCTTGATCTCATCTATTTTCATTGTCATACCCTACCTTCAAATCTTTCCGGCTTCGCTGAGAAGCTTGAGAATAAGCGCCATACGCATAAACTTACCGTTGGCAACCTGCTCAAAGTAAGCGGCTCTGGGGTCTGCATCAATGGCAACACTGATCTCATTTACACGGGGCAGAGGGTGAAGCACTGCCATATCGCTCTTTCCGAGCTCCATTTTATCGGGAGTGAGGATATAGCTGTCCTTAAGACGGAGATAATCCTCTTCATTGAAGAATCGCTCCTTCTGAACTCTTGTCATATAAAGAATATCAAGCTTGGGCATTGCCTCCTCAAGGCTTTCTGTCTGCTCGTAGGACATATGGTTCTTTTCAAGAACATCCTTCTTAACGTAGGAGGGCAGCTTCAGCTCATCGGGAGAGATGAGAACAACGTGGATACCCTCGTAGCGTGAAAGAGCATTGATGAGAGAGTGAACTGTTCTTCCAAACTTAAGGTCGCCGCAGAAGCCGATGGTGAAGTTATCAAGTCTTCCGAGACGGCGGCTGATCGTAAGAAGGTCGGCCAAGGTCTGTGTGGGGTGGTTATGACCGCCGTCACCCGCATTGATAACGGGGATGGATGCGTTCATTGCCGCAACAAGGGGAGCGCCCTCCTTGGGATGGCGCATTGCGATAATATCTGCATAGCAGCTGACGACCTTCGCCGTATCTGCAACGCTCTCACCCTTTGAAGAGGAGGAGGAGTTGGCATCGGAAAAGCCGATAACGCTTCCGCCAAGCTCAAGCATTGCCGCCTCAAAGGAAAGACGGGTACGGGTGGAGGGCTCAAAAAAGAGGGTCGCAAGCTTCTTCCTTTTGCACTTTTCCGCATACTTATCGGGATCTGCAATAATATCCTTTGCTACCTCAATAAGCTGGTCAAGCTCCTCGGTGGAAAAATCGAGGATATCTATAAGGCTTCTCATTATTGATACTTCCTTTGCTTTTTAATTATGCCTTTGCACCGTTTACAGCAAGATAGTTCTTGATGCGGTCAACGTTTTCGCGGTTAGCCTCATCCTCTTCGAGGTACTCGATAATGTCGTAAACGTCGACAACGGAGTATACGGGGAAGCCGAACTGATCTGTGATCTCAGCCAGTGCAGACTTTTCGGTCTGGCCCTTTTCCTTGCGGTCTACCATTACGAATGTAGCAGCAACCTTTACGCCCTCAAGAACAGAGAGGATCTCCATAGACTCGCGGATAGCTGTTCCTGCGGTGATAACGTCCTCGGTAATAACGATCTCCTCACCTGCGACAGGCTTGTAGCCTACAAAAACGCCGCCCTCGCCGTGGTCCTTAACCTCCTTGCGGTTGAAGAAGAAGGGAACGTCAAGACCCTGCTTTGAAAGGCCAACGCTTGTTGCAACTGCGATGGAGATGCCCTTGTAGGCAGGTCCGTAAAGAACGCATCTCTTGTTGCCTACCTTATCAAGGTAAGCCTTTGCGTAGAACTCACCAAGCTTTGAGATCTGGTCACCTGTCTTGATCTCGCCTGCATTAATGAAATAAGGGATCTTTCTGCCGCTCTTTGCAGTAAAGTCGCCAAACTTCAGAACGTTTGCGCTCTGAAGAAACTGTATAAATTCTCTCTTGTAAGATTCCATGTCTGTCTACTCCTTTCTTTTTGCAAAACCTTTTTTGAAAAAAAGGTTCTGCACTCCAAAAAACTTTATAAAGGGGATTATTTAAAAATTTTGCTTTAGCTTTTCAATAAGATCCATTTTTGCTTTAGAGCAAAAATGTACCTCAACATTCCCGAAGGGAATATTTCACATTTGCAAGGCAAATATTTCATCCGCACGGCGGATTTCACCCACGCTTTGCGTGGATTTCACCGCAGAATTTTTGACTCAGTCGCAGAATTCGCTGACGCAGCGCTCGTAAGCTGCAACGGGATCCTCAGCGGCTGTGATGGGACGGCCTACAACGATGTAGTCAGAACCGATCTTCTTCGCCTCCGCTGGAGTCATAACTCTCTTCTGGTCGCCGATATCGCCGTCAGCAAAGCGAACACCGGGAGTTACTGTGAGGAACTTTTCACCGCAGGTCTCATGCACCTTGCCTGCCTCGAGGGGTGAGCAAACAACGCCATCAAGGCCTGCATCCTTTGCATTGGATGCATAGTGCATAACTACCTTATCGATAGGCTCCTTGATAAGAAGGTCAGCCTCCATTGTCTCCTGGTCGGTGGATGTGAGCTGAGTTACGGCGATAAGAAGGGGACGTGTGCCGTCGGGACGGGTAAGACCCTCGAGGGCCCCCTCCATCATTCTCTTTGTGCCTGCCGCGTGAAGGTTTGTCATATCAACGTCAAGACCGGAGAGGACTGCCATAGACTTTTTAACTGTGTTGGGGATATCGTGAAGCTTAAGGTCAAGGAAGATCTTGTGGCCGCGTGCCTTGATCTCCTTAACGATTGCGGGGCCTTCTGCATAGAAGAGCTCCATGCCGATCTTTACGAAAGGCTTTCTGCCTGTGAATTTATCAAGAAATTCGAATGTTTTTTCTGCGCTTGCGAAGTCACAAGCGATGATTACGTCTCTTCCCATTATTTGCACGCTCCTATTATGTCTGTAAGATTTTCAATTCTGTATTTTTCCATTACGCGGGGCAGGTCGAGGATTATATCTCTTGATGCGTAGGGATCTACAAGATTTGCCGCACCAACCTCAACGGCGCAGGCTCCTGCCATCATAAGCTCAAGAACGTCCTCTGCAGTCGTTACACCGCCCATACCGATAACGGGGAGGTCAACTGCGTTTGCCACCTGATATACCATTCTCACCGCAACGGGAAGAATGGCACTGCCGGAGAAGCCGCCCATTTTGTTTGCAATGACCGGCCTTCTGCGGTTAAGATCTATTCTCATACCGAGAAGAGTGTTGATAAGGCTGATACCGTCGGCACCTGCCGCCTCAACTGCCTTGGCAATAGCAACGATATCCGTTACGTTGGGGGAAAGCTTTGCGATAACGGGCTTTGTTACTTCCTTCTTTACTGCCTCGATGATCTCAGCGGCGCTCTCAGGATATGAGCCGAAGTTTACGCCGCCTCCGTGGACGTTGGGACAGCTGATATTGATCTCAAGCCAGCCCACCTGATCACAGGCGTCAAGCTTTTTCGCAGTATACACGTACTCCTCAACGGTAAAGCCGCCAACGTTTGCCATTACCTTTTTGTTAAAGCACTGACTGAGGCGGGGAAGCTCCTCGGAAACGACCTTTTCAACTCCGGGATTCTGGAGGCCTACGGCATTGATCATACCTGCAGGGCACTCTGCGATTCTGGGTGTGGGGTTTCCGAAGCGGGGCTCCTTTGTTGTTCCCTTAAAGGAGAAGGTGCCAAGGATATTGATATCATAAAGCTCTGCAAACTCATAGCCGTAGCCGAAAGTTCCGCTAGCGGGGATGATCGGGTTATCAAGCTCGATACCGAGAAGATTTACTTTAGTATTCATTCCCATATGATCTCCTCCTTTTCAAGAACGGGTCCGTCCTTGCAGATTCGTTTATTGCCGTAAAGAGTCTTGCAGGAGCAACCCATGCAAGCACCGAAGCCGCAGCCCATACGCTCCTCAAAGCTGAACTGACCGCTGATAGAGGTAGCATTATAAAGTGCCTTCAGCATAGGCTCGGGTCCGCAGGTATAGAAATAGTCTGCATCTATACCGTCAAGGGCGTTTGTAACAAAGCCCTTGATACCGTAGGAGCCGTCTGCCGTTGCAACTCTTACATCACAGCCAAGCTCCTTGAATTCTTCCTCGTAGAACATCTCGCTTTTTGTATTAAAGCCAAGAATCACGGTAACCTTCTTGCCCTCTTCTCTGAGGAGGCGGGCAAGCATATACATAGGGGGCACGCCTACGCCGCCACCAACCAAGAGAGCGTGGTCTCCTGCCTTTGACATATTGTAGCCGTTACCAAGACCTGTTAGGATATCAAGCTTTTCCCCTGCCTTCATACCCTTCATCTGCTCTGTTCCCTTACCCACTACCTTGTAGATAAGAGTAAGGATACCGTCCTTACAATCGCAAACGGAGATAGGGCGGCGAAGGAAAAGGCCCTCAAGCTTGATATTGACGAACTGACCGGGGGCAGTTACGTCGCTTGTATCGCCCGAGAGACGCATCAGCATAACGCTGTCGGTCAGGGGGCGGTTTTCTATGATCTCAAAAATGCTCTGTTTCATTTTGGAATTTCATCTTTCTTCGGCATTGTGCTGCAGCACAATGCGAGCGCGAAAAGTGTTTTTACGATACAGCGTTTCGTATTTTCGCGCAATGCCTTTTAAGCATCGATGGTGGAGATAGTAAGTGTTGTTTCCTCAAGAACATCAAGGAGAACCTTGACCGTATCAAGAGCCGTGAACATCGTCACGTTGTTCTCGATAGCGTAGCGGCGGATCTCATAACCGTCGTTTGCGCTACCCTGAGAGCCGATATCACGGGTATTGATAACGTATGCGATATGACCCTGGCGAAGTGCATTGGGGATCTCCTCGCTGCCATCGCTGATCTTGCCGAGAACGTGGGTACGAATGCCGTTTTCCTTAAGGAACTTTGCTGTTCCCTCAGTTGCCTCAATGTTGAAGCCCAGGTTGTAGAAGCGGCGGATGAGAGGCAGAGCCTCGTCCTTATCCTTATCTGCGATGGTTGCAAATACGGTACCGTAGTTCTGGAGGTGCATACCTGATGCCTGAAGCGCCTTATAAAGCGCACGGTTCTGCTTGTCGTCATAGCCGATAGCCTCACCTGTTGACTTCATCTCGGGAGAGAGGTAAGCATCAAGTCCGCGGATCTTGTTGAAGGAGAATACGGGAACCTTAACGTACCAGCGATCCTTTTCCTTGGGGTAGATATCAAAGATGCCCTGCTCCTTGAGGCTCTTGCCCATAATTACCTCGGTTGCGATATCTGCAAGGCTGTATCCTGTTGCCTTGGAAAGGAAGGGTACGGTTCTGGAGGAGCGGGGATTTACCTCGATGATATAAACGTCATCCTTATCGTCAACGATGAACTGGATGTTGAAGAGACCTACGATGCCGATGCCCATACCCAGCTTCTTTGCATACTGAAGGATGATGCCCTTTACCTTATCAGAGATGGAGAAGGGGGGATATACGGAGATGGAGTCACCGGAGTGAACACCTGTGCGCTCAACGAGCTCCATTATGCCGGGAACGAATACGTCGCGTCCGTCGCAGATAGCGTCGATCTCCACCTCGCGGCCCTGGATATACTTGTCAACGAGAACAGGCTTGTCCTCATCGATCTCAACGGCGGTCTTTAAATAGTGACGCAGCTGCGCCTCGTTGGCCACGATCCGCATAGCGCGGCCACCCAGAACAAAGCTGGGCCGCACCAAC
>JAFXFQ010000217.1 GCA_017520365.1 Clostridia bacterium | reverse complement strand
TCAGGCTTACCTGTGGTTTCATCAGGTTCTTTACTATCCTCAGGCTCACCTGTTGTTTCCTCAGGCTCTTCAGTCTCTTCGGTTTCGGAATCGTAAACCGTATCCTCGTCCTTACCGTTAAGATCGTCGTCAGTTTCCTCATCGCCAATATTTACGTTGGTACCGCCTACGTTATCGCCAACACCGGGTTTTCCGTTACCGTCAGTATCAACAGGCTCGGAGTTTGAATCGTTATCCTTAGAGGGATTCTTTTCGTCGTCATCCTCATCGGATTTATTGTTTTCTTTTTCTTCCTCTTCCTTACGAACCTCTTCCTCTATCTCCTCTTCGGTTATGGTCTCAAAGCCAAGCTCAACAGCGATAGATTCCGTGGTAATACCAAGAGCGAGCACTTTTTGAATGCTTTCCTCCATTGCGGTGTAAGAAGTAGTTGCACCTGCAATCAGATCCTTCTTCGCAAGCTTAAACTCATCATCACCGGCTATGAGGCCGACAAAAGCGGAAAGAAATTTTTCACCTGCGATCTTAGCACCAAGTCCCTTGGACTCGTTGTGCTCAAGAACGCTTACTTTTGAGATATGATCCTCTGAATTGAAGGCAACGGCAAAACGGATAGGACCGCCGAATCCCTCAGCAGTACCGAGAACACAGTATCCCGCAATTCTTTCCTTGAAGAAAACCACATACACTTCAAAATCTCGATTGTTTATCTCAAGCTTTTCTATCTTGTTGCAGTTGGGAAAAACCGAGAGGACTTCATTTTTTGTTATGTTCTCGTAATAATCATCAATGCCTGCGGATATGCCCCAACCAAGAAGTCCGATCATAAGAGCAAGAACCGCCGCTACAAGAGCAAAAGCAACGGCATTTTTCTTGTTTTTCTTTTCTTCGTTGATACCTACAGTAACTCCTGCATCAGGTGCGGGAGCAAAATCATCGGCATTGAACTCGGGAGAATTGATCTCCTCTTCTGTAAGACCCTTTCTGACTTCGGGGCCTATTGAATTACTGTTTCTTTTCATTCTTACCTCCGAAAGCCATAGGTCTTGTACGGGCATCAATAAACGGAACCAGCAGATTCATAAGAAGGATAGCAAATGCAGTTCCATCGGGATATGCACCGAAATATCGAATAAATACTGTAATAAGTCCGCAGCCCAAGCCGAATATCAGCTTGCCTGTATTTGTCACCGGTGTCGTTGTTGTGTCATTAGCACTGAATATTGCAGCAAACATAAGGCTTCCGGAGAGAAGCTGATAATAAACACCGGTGGTCTCGTTGATCTGGGGGGCAACTATTGATATAAGAACAACCGTTCCCATAAAAGCTGCCGGTATGTGCCAAGAAATCACCTTTCTCGCAAGAAGGTATATAAAGCCTGCGGAAAGGGCAATTGCAGAAACCTCACCAATCGCACCGGCTCCCTGACCGAGAACAAGGTGGAAGAGTGAGATCCTGGGGGTAGCTCCCTCCTTCATAGTCACGAGAGGAGTTGCCGCAGACATAAGATCTCCGGACTTTGAAACGAACTTGACAAGCTGCTCGGGCCAGCAAAGCATGATAAATACTCTGGCGGCAATTGCAGGGTTGACGATATTCATACCGAGTCCGCCGAAAAACTGCTTGGCAACAATAATGGCAAAGGCGCTGCCAACTGCAGGTACCCAAAGAGCAACGCCTGAGGGAAGCATAAGTCCAAACATAAGTCCCGTTACAAAAGCGGAAAGATCGGTTATAGTGACGATCTTCTTCTTGGCAACAAGACAGGATACAGCCTCGCAAGCTACTGCAGTAATAACAGAAACAAGAAGTATATTGACAGCTCTGTGACCAAAGGCGTAAACTGCCCAGAAAACGGCAGGCACGAGTGCGATGATAACGTCAAGCATAATGCTTCTGACAGTATCAAGCTTTCTCATATGGGGAGAAGGAGAAACGTAGAGAATTTCGGGCATGGAATATGCACCCTTAACTCTGCGCTTAGGAGATTTCTTTACGGATTCATTGTTTTTCATTTCTTTCCGTTTTGCTCCTCGCGAGCAGTCCTCCTTCTTGAAAGAATATCTGTTTTAGCACGAGCCACAAGCTGTGTGAGAGGCATTCCTCCGGGACACACATGGGTGCAGGCACCGCATTCGATACAGCGTGCAGCAAACAGCTCCTCAGCCGCATCAGCCTTACCCTTTTTGACACAAGCCGCTATTTCAAGAGGCATAAGTTTCATCGGGCAAGCCTTTACGCAGCGTCCGCATCTGATACAAACCAGATCAAGACGGGATTCACGGTCAAAATACTCGCTAAACACAAGTATCGCTGAGGTTGTTTTGGAAACAGGTGCATTCACGTCCCACTGAGCCTGTCCCATCATAGGACCGCCAAAAATGACTTTCTTTGCATAATTGCAGAGGCCTCCGCACTTATCAATAACAAAGGAAGCTGAAGTGCCGATGGGAACACAAAGGTTACGAGGCTTGGGAATACAGTCTCCGTCAACCGTTATGTAGCGCTTTACAAGGGGCATTCCCGTTGCAAATGCCTCGTAAACCGCAACGCAGGTCTCTGCACTGAATGTAACATAGCCACATTCGATAGCAGTCTTTCCCTCGGGGATCTCAGATTTTGTAAGTGCATATACAAGCTGCTTTTCACTACCTGAGGGATACTTGTTTGAAACCGGCGTAACGCTGAGCATAGTCTCACTTACAGTTACGTCTCTGAGCTTTGCAATCTCAGCCTTTTTGTTTTTTTCAATACAAATGCTTGCTTTTCTGATACCAAGAGCCACCATAAGGATCTTTGCACCGCCAATAACGTCCTCAGCCTTTTCAAGTATCAATCTGCGGTTGATTGTAACGAAGGGCT
>JAFXFQ010000216.1 GCA_017520365.1 Clostridia bacterium | reverse complement strand
GTCCTCAAGATCGATCTCGTCGTGAGCTTCAACGATATCAGTCTTTCTGTCATCCGCAAACTTGCGGCGGATCTCAAGAAGCTCATCCTTAATGATGCCCTTGATCTTATTCTCGTCTGCAAGGATCTCGCGGAGCTTTGCAACAGTTGCATGTAGCTCATCCAGCTTTTCCTCTATCTTCTGTCTTTCGAGACCTGAGAGGCGTCCGAGAGGCATTGCAACGATTGCCTGAGCCTGCTCTTCGGAGAGACCCGCATCGGCGCTTGCGGCAAATTCTATAAGGCCGTCTCTTGTTTCAAGGTCGGCGTGCTGTGTACCGTCGCCCTTAAATCTTTCCATCAAGTTGATCTTGGCGGTAGGTGTATCGGGAGACTTTCTGATAATTGAGATAACTTCATCAATATTATCAAGGGCTATCTTATAACCTTCAAAGAGGTGAGCCTCTTTAAGTGCTTTTTTCAGCTCAAACTGACAGCGTCTTGTAATTACGTCCTCCTGATGCTCAACGTAAGCCTCAAGAACCTGCTTAAGTGTAAGGATCTTAGGCTCTCCGCCCTTAAGAGCAAGCATATTGATGGCGCAGGTATCCTGAAGCTGTGAATACTTATAAAGCTGGTTAAGGATGATCTCGCAATTAGCATCTCGGCGACACTCAATAACTATCCTCATACCGTGGCGTCCGGACTCGTCGCGAATACCCGTGATACCCTCAACTCTCTTATCCTTAACAAGGTTAGCAATAGCCTCAACAAGGAGGGACTTATTTACCTGATAAGGGATCTCTGTTACGATGATACGGTGCTTATCCTCTTCGATATTGGCCTTTGCACGTACCATAACACGACCCTTACCCGTTGCATATGCCTGGCGGATACCGGAAAATCCGTAAACTGTTGCGGCGGTGGGGAAGTCGGGACCTTTTATGTACTGCATAAGGTCGTCAACGGTACAATCTGGATTATCCATAAGGTGAATGGTACCGTCGATAACCTCTCCCATATTATGAGGAGGGATATTTGTAGCCATACCGACGGCAATACCCACAGAGCCGTTTACCAGAAGATTAGGGAAACGGGAGGGAAGCACGGTAGGCTCTTTTCTTCTGTTATCGAAGTTTGGCATAAACTCAACAACGTCCTTATCAAGGTCGCGAAGAAGCTCGTCTGAGAGCTTTGAGAGTCTTGCCTCAGTATATCGGTAAGCCGCCGCACCGTCTCCGTCAATGGAGCCAAAGTTACCGTGACCCTGAATGAGAGGATATCTGAGAGAAAAATCCTGTGCCATTCTTACCATAGTACCGTATACTGCCGCGTCACCGTGAGGATGGTAGCGACCAAGAACGTCACCGACAGTGGTCGCCGACTTGCGGAAGGGCTTATCATATGTAAGATTGTCCTCATACATTGCGTAGAGGATTCGTCTCTGTCCGGGCTTCATACCGTCACGCACGTCGGGAAGCGCACGGCTGATAATTACCGACATGGAGTATTCAAGGAAGGATTTTCTTACCTCCTTGTCCATGGAAACGGGAACTATTTTCTGATCGGGAAATTCTATGTTATAATTTTCTTCTGCCATTTTTTACCCCACTATTTTCTCTACTTTTCTTTCAAGAAAAGTAGCAAAAGAACTTTAAGAAAGAGTTACTTAAATTTTGATTTATTATCTACGGATAAAATTCAATTTTTGCTCGACTTAAGGTGCAAAAACTTTTTCTCAAAAAAGCTTCTGCATAGCCTCCTTATTTCACTCGGAAAGATATCTTGCTGCTGCCGCAGATGCAAGAACGAGAGAGGTCTCGCAATCCTTATCCTCCACGATATGGTAGAGCACAAATGCTGCAAGGAAGCTGTCACCCGCTCCCTTAAATGTTTTGATATCGGCCTTGTGAGCCTCTGTCATAAAGCAACCCTCAGGACCTGCGTACACGCTTCCGTCTTCACCCAGTGTGAGTAGCACGGACGAATGATTGGTGAGATGAAAACGGAGGGCTTCCTTTGCCGCATTGATTCTGAGCTCCTCACCTAAACCTTCAAGCTTTTTACCGTTTATCTCTTCAAATTCCTCCCGGTTTGGCTTTATAAGGTCGGGAATTGCCTCCATACCTTCCTTAAGAGCCTCTCCGTCGCAATCGAGGATAACGTATGCTCCTGCGTTTCTTGCAATGGTACAAAGCTTTCTGTAGATATCCTTTGAAATTCCCGGAGGGATACTTCCTGAAAGGAGGACTACGCAGCCGCCCTGACAATTAAGCTCAGATTTATAAAGGCCGATAAATTCGCGAAGCTTTTCCTCGCTGACAGCCTGTCCCGGCTCATTTATCTGAGTCTGGACGCCGTTTGAATCTATAATGGCGGTATTTCTTCTCACGTTACCCGGTCTGTTGACACCGGAGACGCATATACCCATTTTTCTCAGCTCTCTGTCCATTCCGTCTGAGGCAAAGATACCCATAGCGACACTGTCTCGGCCCATTTTGTACAGGGCTTTGGATACGTTTATTCCCTTACCGCTATACGTAATACTTGGCTCAGGCACTCTGTTAAGCTCGCCTGCGATAAATGGTGCAGTCAGCTTATAGTCCGCATCAATACACGGGTTTAATGTTACAGTAATAATTTTCATCAGATATCAATATTCTCCGCAAAGCGTGCATTCTGCTCGATAAACTCGCGTCTCGGCTCTACCTTGTCACCCATAAGAAGTGAGAAGGCCTCATCACAAGCCACCGCATCCTCCATTTCAACCTTGAGGAGAGTTCTTGTTTCAGGGTCCATTGTAGTTTCCCAAAGCTGAGATGCATCCATCTCACCAAGACCCTTATATCTCTCAGCCTCTGCATGGCCTCCCATTTTCTCGATGATCGCATCGCGTTCCGCGTCTGAGAAGGCATATTCCTGCTGCTTGCCCTTATATACCTTATAGAGAGGGGGCTGAGCAAGATAGATATGACCGTCTTCAATAAGCTGTCTCATATGACGGAAGAAGAATGTAAGGAGAAGTACGCGGATATGAGATCCGTCAACGTCTGCATCGGCCATAATGATTATCTTGCCGTAGCGGAGCTTGTTGATATCAAAATCCTCGCCGATACCGCATCCCAGGGCCTGTATGATAGGTATTATGGAGGGGTTTGAATATACCTTATCAAGTCTTGATTTTTCTACGTTAAGCACCTTACCGCGAAGGGGAAGGATAGCTTGGAAATGGCTGTCTCTGCCGCTCTTTGCGCTACCTCCCGCAGAGTCTCCCTCTACGAGGTAGAGCTCTGTGAACTCAACACGTCTGTCCTGACAGTCAGCAAGCTTACCGGGAAGAGTGGAGCCCTCAAGGACGTTCTTTCTTCTTGTAAGGTCTCTTGCTTTTCTCGCTGCCTCTCTTGCGCGGCGAGCGGTAAGTGCTTTTTCTATAATGAGCTTACCGACTGAGGGATTTTCCTCGAAATACTCCTCAAGCTTCTGGTAAACGATCTTATCTACTATAGTCTTTATTTCGGAATTACCAAGCTTTGCCTTTGTCTGGCTTTCGAACTGGGCATCGGGGAGCTTTACGGAAACAACGGCGCAGATACCTTCTCTGGCGTCCTCACCGGAAAGCTTGTCCTCGCTTACCTTAATGGCACCGATCTTCTTACCGTACTCATTTATAGCCTTTGTAAGAGCAGTTTTAAAGCCAACCTCATGAGTACCGCCGTCTATGGTTGACATATTGTTAGCAAAGGTAACGATAAGCTCATTAAAGCTGTCGTTATACTGGAGAGCCACCTCTGCTGTAATATCATCCTTCTGGGCCTTCATATAAATAACGTCGGGATGGAGCTTTTCTCCCTTATTTTTGCCGATATACTCAACGAAGGAGCGAATACCTCCCTCATACATGAAATCGTCCTGAAGGGGCTCACCCTCGTTGTCCTCGTGTCCGGGGCGAAGGTCCTTAATTATTATGCGGATACCTGCGTTAAGGAATGCCTGCTCACGGAGTCTTTTTTTAAGGATATCGTAATCGAAATTAACGTCCTCAAATATGGTGCTGTCAGGCTTAAAGCGGACGTACAGACCCTTTCTGTCTCCCGCATCACCAATGCACTTGAACTCGCCGACAGTCTTACCCTTTTCAAAGCGCATCTGATAGCGCTTACCGTCATGGCAGTTATCAACCTCCATCCATTCGGAAAGAGCGTTTACTACAGACGCACCAACGCCGTGAAGACCACCGGAGATCTTATATCCTTCTCCGCCGAATTTACCTCCTGCGTGGAGAACCGTGAATACCACCTCAAGAGTTGGAATGCCCATCTTTGCGTGCGTACCGCTGGGTACGCCTCTGCCGTTATCCTGTACGGCAACGGTACCGTCAGGCATAATGGTAACCTCGATTTTGTCACAGTGACCTGCCATTGCCTCGTCAATGGAGTTGTCCACTATCTCGTATACGAGATGGTGAAGTCCGCCGAGAGATGTAGTACCGATGTACATACCGGGGCGTTTTCTTACGGCCTCAAGGCCCTCAAGCACCTGTATCTGATTTTCGTCGTAAGCGGGGGTCTGAGCCTCGTTTTTAATGTTTTCTGCCATTTTTATCTCCGTTTCTGTCACCTACTTTTCTTGAAAGAAAAGTAGCAAAAGAACTTTAAGAAGGGTTTACAATTAGTTATATTTAAAGCTTGCTTCGTATTTTGCTTAATTTTCAAAACTTCTCTTAGGTCAGCGGCAATTCCGCTCTTCCTTCAAGAGTTTTTGAAGAAAGGTGAGTAAGTATCACTCTGTCTTCATTGCCATCGTTAACAAGGATAAATGCCTTCGGGAGATCATATCCGCAAAGCTCGCTTTTTCCTTCCTTTTCAGCGCGGCGCAAAAACTTTTTTGTTGTTTCCGGTGTGTTCTGTGAGTCTATATCAAAAAAACCTATAATATCTTTTTTCCTTATAACCGTATTTGATCCAACGTGTAAAAACATAAATTTCTCAATTTTTTCGCCGCAGGCTTTGCCTGCGGTATTTTTCTAACCTTTCCCTACCCACTCCGTTACGGAGTGGGGGGATGTTAACTGTTTTATCAAAGCTTTTCAAAGAGGCATAATGCCTCTTTTGCAATGAAGCTCATCATATATCCCCCGAAGGGGGAAAATTTTTTTAATTTTTGTCTTATCTGCCGTTCATTCTGAGAGGCATAACAAAGAGCTTATACGAAACGGGCTTCTTTTCCTCTGATTCGTCGCTTTCTCCGCTCTCGATGCATATACCCATCAAGGATCCGTTCATATTGAATTTCACAGTGCTACAGCCCTCAGAAGCCTTAAGAGCATCAAGAAGGAAACGACACTTGAAGGCAATCACAAGATTTTCTCCTGTCATTGCAATAGGAAGCTCTTCATAAACGCTTCCTCCTGTGGATGCTGAGGATATTTTCAGAACCTTATCCTCAAATTCAAGCTTTATGTAAGTCTTTGAAGTACTGCCTCCCAGCTTATCCTCAGTTACGATAGATGCTCTTTCTACTGCAGAAAGTATCATTTCTGTGTTGATATAAGCTGTTTTCTCAAACTCCTCGGGAATAATGCGCTTATAGTTGAGATATTCTCCGTCGATAAGGCGGGAGAAGTATGTATAATCACCGATCTTGAAGATGCAGTGCTTTCTTGCAAGTGAGATGGTGATATCGTCCTCTGAATCATGGATCATTTTCATAAGCTCAAAGAGGATCTTTCCGGGAACGATAAAGGATGCCTCGGGAGCATCGTCTCCGATCTCATATTCAGCAAAGCCAAGTCTGTTACCGTCACATCCTACGCACTTGAGCATTCCCTCTTCAATAGAGAAGTAAACACCGGTGAAAATAGCCTTCTGAGCGTTCTGATCGATAGCAAAGGCTGTTTTTGATATGAGGCTTCTGAAAATATACTGAGGAATAGTATAATTTTTATCTCCGGAAAGAAGAGGAAGACTTGGATAGCTTTCTCCGGGAATGGAGCCTATCTCGAAAAATCCGCCGCCTCCTGTGATCTTTGCACGGTTTTTATCGTCTATGTCGATGGTGATATCACCTGAAGGCATACTTCTTACGATCTGAAGAATATTTTGGCTGTTTATAATGAAGCTTCCCTCTGTCATTGACCTTGTTTCAACGAAGGTGCGCATACCCTTTTCCATATCGTATGCCGTAAGGCGACAGGTACCGGGCTCATCTCCGGGACATTCAAAAAGAATACCCTCTACAGATGCAATAGTCTTTCTGCCGGGAGCAATAGCTGCGGCAGGTGCAAGAGCTGTAAGTAATTTATCTCTGTCAAATACAACTTTCATAGTAGTCATCCTTTTCTCTGCGAAGCAGATTAATTAGAATAGAATAATATAATAGATTAAAAAAAGTAATAGTTATAGATGCTGTTGAAACGGTTGAAATCCTTGCTTTCCTTGGAAATAAAGGGATCTGACGGCAAGGTTTTCATTTTTTTGCTTTGAATTGAGGTTGATTGATGTTGAAAAAAAATCAATAATTATTCAACGTTTGATTTTTTTATGATATTTCTCGAATTTTATGATTTTTAAACTTATTTTCAACATACGCTCATCTTGTTGAAAATGTGGTAGATTTTTACGTTAGTGCTGTTTTCAACAGCCTGTTGAAAAGCTGTTGAATAGGCGAAATACGCGGTTTTATTGAGAAATAATACTGTTTCAACGATTCGTCAACATACTTTTCCACAAGTGGAAATATATGTTGATAACTGATTTTTGGCTGTTGATTAGCTTTTTATCTCCGTCATGATCTCGAAAATATCGTTATTGATCTTATCGTCGGTCTTCATTTCAGCTTCTACGGTCTTGATATTGGAATGTACTGTTGCGTGGTCTCGGTCCATCATTTTACCTATGTCACCAAGTGAGAGATCAAGGACCTTTTTAATAACGTACATAGATACGTTTCTTGCCGTTTTAATGACCTTTGTTCTGCTCTTTCCGAGGATAGCCTCAACGGAAACGTCATATTTTCTTGCAGTGACCTCAAGGATGGTGTTGACAGTCTCGGCAACGGGCTTGTTTTCACGGAAGTAATCAGGGATAGAGCTTTTTACCATTTCCAGGGTTACGGGCTTGCCGGAGATGAGAGAAACGGCACCGATCTTTTTGAGTGCGCCTTCTATCTCTCTTATGTTGGAATTAAGTCGCTCTGCAAGGAAGATTATTACCTCATTTGGAATATCGATATTTCCCTTGTCCGCCTTCTTTTTGAGAATTGCCAGACGAAGCTCATACTCCGGAGGCTGAACGTCAACGATGATACCCTGAGAGAATCTTGTCTGAATTCTTTCTTCAAGAGTATACATTTCCTTTGGAGGTCGGTCAGAGGTAAGTACTATCTGCTTTTTAGCATCATAGAGAGTATTAAAGGTGTGGAAGAATTCCTCCTGGGTAGATGCCTTACCTGCGATGAACTGAACATCGTCTATAAGGAGCATATCACAGTCGT
>JAFXFQ010000215.1 GCA_017520365.1 Clostridia bacterium | reverse complement strand
GGCAAGAGACGACGTTGAAAGGGCAGGCTGCAGAAGAGCTGCAAGAAACGCCTGCATTGCCGTTTCATCCGTGCTTCTCGCGATCGGTGCCGCAGGTGGCGCCCTCAGCTTTGTATTCAAAGCAAAGCTTGCAGGTCTTTTTATTCCGCTTATAGCATCCGCAGGCGGCGTTCTTGCCATCGGCATCGCCCTTCTTGCCGTTGCTGCAGTGAGCGGCAGAAAGCTTTCCGCTGTTCTCAAAAAGTGGGAGGTGTCAAGCTGTCCCGAGCTTGAGGATGAGGTTGAAAGACGCACCATCCGTGCGGCTATCTATCGAAAGACTGCCGAGGAAAGAGCAAGAAGACTTGCCGAGGCGCAGTATTGCGAGACAGAAAAGAATACCGTTATCGGTGCAGTACGTGACGCCTGCCGTGAGTTTGTGGGCGATGCTATCGCCGATGCGGATGTGCTTTGCACCTCTGCTGTGGAAAAAGCGGCCGAGCTTGCAAAAATGAAGGAAAATCTCGGCGCATCCCTGGCTATGGCGCAGGGTGAGCTGAGAGGCTACAGCGATGTTCTGGGCTATGACGGCGGTAAGACTGTTGAGGGCTCATATAAAGAAGTAATGCAGACCGATGCGGGCAAGATAGCCTCCGGCTTTACCACCAAGGAGGCGGCTCTTGCCATCAGCAAAAAGAATTTTGCCGAAAGCGCTCTCCCCGGACTTATTACCCAGAAGGGTGATGTGGATGCAAATCTTGCAAGGGTAAAGGCCACCAGCGAGGATACGGCAGTGCTTTCCGCACAGCTTGACCATGCAAGGCGTGAGACTGCCACCCTGAAAAAGAAGCTCAACGCAGTGGAGGAAGCGACTCGCGCGCTCGTTGCGGCAGGAGAGGGTATTCGCGCCTCTCTTATGCCTCGCGTTGCGGAGTGCGCCTCTGATATCCTCAGCGGCTTCACCGATGGCAGACATACTGCTCTCGTTGCCGACCGCAGCTTCAATCTGGGCTTTATGGTGGATGACAGAAAGAGAGCTGTTACCCATATGTCCGCAGGAACACAGGATGCGGCGTACGTCAGCTACAGATGCGCCATTGCAAAGGTGCTCTTCTCGGCGGATGCTCCTCCCCTTGTCTATGACGAAAGCTTTGCAAGAATAGACGAAAACAGACTCAAAAACATACTCAATATGCTTTCCGAAAGTAAAATGCAGTCACTTGTGTTCACCTGCAGAACTTTGGAGGGCGAGCTGACAGATAAACTTGAAGGTGCATCAAGACAGGTGCTCTGATGCGGAAAGGAGATACGGATGGATACCGAATATCTGAAAAAAGTCGGATTGTACGTATTAAGTGCCATCCTTTGTATCGGCGTTATCATATATTTCGGATATCACCTGTGGCATTCCTTCACAAGGGAGATAGAAACAGAGGTAGCCGGCCGCGTCACCTTTCAGCAGACAATAGAAGCAAAGGGCTATATCTTCAGAACGGAGACACCCGTTAACAGCACGGGCGCCGTCACCAGCCTCGTACCGTCTCTTCATGAGGGAGAGAGAGTGAAAAAGGGCGGTGAGGTGGCAAGAGTGTACTCCGCAAGCTCCCCTGAAACGGTGGAAAGGATCGCCGATATCGAGGGCCAGATCAAGCTTCTGGAAAGATACAGCAATGCGGACAACCTTACTCTGAAGGATACAGCAGGAATTGACCGTGAAATATACGCTATCCTTGCCTCGGTCCGTGAAACCGCCGACGGAGGAAGGTTGAACGAGGCGGCAGAATATAAGCAGGACCTTCTCAATGCGGTAGGCGAGCGAAACGTGCTGACAGGCGGCTTTGCCGATCCCGTGGGAGAGATCGAAGCCCTCATTGCAGAAAGAGATCAGCTTGTTGCTACCCTCGGTGCACAGACAGGCTCAGTCTATTCGTCAGTCAGCGGCTTCTACTATTCCGAGTCTGACGGCTATGAGGAGATCTTTCGTGCCGAAGACCTTGAGGACGTTACCCTGGGAGAGCTCAGGGGCCTGCTCGAAAGCGACCCCTCTGCACCCTCCAATGCAGGCAAGACCGTGACCCGAAGTCAGTGGTTTTTGGTTTGTATGATAGAGGAGGAGGAAAAGAACACGTACGTTAAGAACGGAAAATGTACCGTTCGCTTCGGAAGCTCCGAAACGATCCTTGAAATGGACGTTTACAACGTGCTTTACGACAAGGAAGGCACAGCTCTTATCCTCACCTCCACGAGAATGCCCGATGGCTTTGATTTTTACCGTACCCAGGACGTGGAGCTTATGAAATCTGAGCTGACAGGCCTCAGAGTTCCTGCAAACGCACTCAGAATGGTAGACGGAGAAACGGGAGTGTTCATTCTCGATGTTTCCACAGTCTCCTTCAGGAGCGTTGAGATAATCTATCGCGATGAGAACAGCTATATCGTGAAGATCGGTGATGACACTGAGGAGGACGAGGCGAATACGGAGCCCGAGGATACGGGTAAGGAAGAAACGGAGCAGAATAAAAAGTCACGTCCGCTGAGAATGCACGACATAATAATCGTTGAAGGAAAGGGGCTGTACGAGGGCAGAGTTATCGGAAACTGATCCTCTATATGACAATGGATAAGCTCAGAGAACAGATCATACGAGAAAATTACGAGATCGTAATGGAAAAAATAGAGGCAGCCAAGGCAAGAAGAAACGCAGGCGGAGAGGTCACTCTCCTTGCTGCCACAAAGACTGTGCCCGCAGAGGAGATACTTTTCGCAATAAGAGAGCTGGGGCTTCCCGCCGTGGGAGAAAATAAGGTTCAGGAGCTCCTCTCAAAATATGAGGATATCAAAAACACGGTCCCCCTCCACCTCATTGGCCATCTACAGACCAATAAAGTCAAAAGCATTGTCGGAAAGGTGGATATGATCCAGTCTGTGGACTCCCTTCGTCTTGCCGAAGAGATAGCCAAGAGAAGCATTGAGGCGGGAGTTACCACAAAGGTCCTTTGTGAGGTCAATATAGGTTGCGAGGAGAATAAAAGCGGCGTTCTTCCGGAGCAGTGCGGCGAGTTTGTTTCGGCCCTTTGTGAGATAAAGGGAATAGAGCTTTGCGGCCTTATGACAATGGCTCCCGTATGCGAGACCAAGGACGAATATAAAAAATATTTTGAGAAAACATATGCGATATATCTTGACTTTTTCCGAAATAAAGGGCATAATAAAATAGAGACTGTTTTATCTATGGGTATGAGCGACAGCTTTGAAGCCGCCATAGAAGAGGGCGCAACAATGGTGCGCGTGGGCAGCTCTATATTCGGAAGAAGAATATACCCTACAAAATAAAAATTGAAATCAAAATTGGAGGAACATGAAAATGGGAATCGTAGATAATATCAAAAAGAGAATGGCAGGAACAACAGCACCTGAGCAGAACGAGTATGATGATGCATATGCAGATGACGGCTACTATGCTGACACCTTCGGTACATATGAAGAGGGTGATGAGGCAGACGCAGGCATGGCAGCTCCCATGAGCACAGGCATCAGCCTTTCCGGCTCCTCCGGAAGCGCTCTTGAGATGAAGGTCGTAAAGCCCGAGAGCTTCGAAAGCGTGGCTCAGATCGCAGATCATCTTATCTCCAGAAGAACCGTTGTTCTCAACCTTGAAAACACAAATAAGGAAACAGCACGCCGTCTTATCGACTTCCTTTCCGGCGTGGCATATTCTATCGACGGATCTCTTAAGAAGATCGCGTCCAACGCATATGTAATCACACCCAGCAACGTTAACGTAGGCGATGCTAAGCTCACCTCCAGAAGAGCCGCTGAGCCCGCACCCGAGACCGTACCTTCTATCGACGATTTCGGCGAGTATTGATCTGAATAATGAAAAGACTCCGCCTCGCCACGCTGTGAGGCGGAATCTCGTTTGGCAGACTGATGAATAAAAAAGAAAATGCAGGGGCGTTTCTCTGCACAGATGAAGAGCGGCTGCTGATCTCGAGAGCGGCGGAGCTTTCCGCCCGCACAGAGGATTCTGCGGCCGCACTGTCTTTTTTGACCCCGAGAGAGCAGGCCCTCATCTATGCCGAGTTGGAAAGAAGAGGAGTCGCACATCGCCTGTTTTTCTGGGGCGGCTTTGTGGGCGCCCAGCGCCGAAAGGCTGTGTTTTTGCCTGCGTGGCTTGAAGGGGATTATCCCCGGGGCATTTCCGTCTTTTCAGAGGAAAGGGAAAGGTATTTTATCGACCTGCTTACCTTTTCGGGAATGGAGTCTCTCCTTACGGATTTTCTTTGCGCAGTCAAGCTCTGCCCGGGTGGCTTTCGCGATGCCCCCAACCACAGAGACTATCTTGGTTCTCTTATGGCCCTTGGACTTAAAAGAAGTGTCATAGGAGATATATGCATCTGTGACGGATATGCAGTGGTCTTTTGCGAGGAAACTGCGGCAACACTTATCACGGCGGAGCTCAGGAGCGCGGGAAGAGAAAGCTTAAAAAGCGAGATGTTTCCCGTCGACCGAGATTTTGCGCCTGTAGTCAGATTTGAGGAGATATGCACAACAGTGGCATCTCTGAGACTTGACGGAGTGGTGAGAGCTCTTTGCAACGTCTCAAGAGATGAGGCCGCGCAGCTGGTTTCCAAGGGCATGGTAGATGTCAATTATTTCACAAAAAAAGAAACGGATCTGCAGATAAAGGGCGGGGATATCATCTCCGTGCGCGGATTCGGAAAATTTATAATAGACGGTGACGGGGGAGAGACCCGCCGCCAAAGACTCAGACTTCTGGCAAGAAAATACGTCTGAGAGTCCCGTAATCAAAGCGACAGAGAGGCAAAGGATATGGAATTTTCAATAGCTAAAAAAGGCTACAATACGGAAGAGGTAGATGCGTACGTAGAGGACCTTCAGGCCAAGTATGCTCGTCTTCAGTCTCTTAATACTGAGCTTGAGCAGAAGCTTGCAACGGCGAAGCGTCTTATCCGCCGTTTTTCCGATACGGAAAACGCCCTCAAGCAGAATATCGCAGATTCCAAGAGAGCGGCGGCTTATATGATATCCGATGCAAAGGACCGCAGTGCCGACCTTCTTGAAAACGCAAGAGAGAGCTGCGGAGAGATCATATCAGAGCTTGATATGGAGATCGCCTCCAGAATGGATACCGTGGAGCTTATGAAGGCAGAGGTCGCCTCCTTCAAGGAAGCACTTTTCAGCCTCTATTCATCTCATATCGAAATGATAGATACGCTGGCTCAGGTCGCAGAGGATTATGAATATGAACCCGACTATTCCGCTGTTGCCGAGGCTGTGGATACCTTTGAGGAGCACGGTGAGCCCGAGTGCAGCGTGCCTGAGTTTGTGGAGTATCCCGAGGAATCCATCTTTGCTGAGATGGAGGAGGCAGAGCAGGCTGCAGAGGGCTTTGTTCTTGACGGCGCTGTGGAGTTCACGGAAGATGGAGAGATAGTCTTCGAGTCTGAGGAGGAGCCTGCTCCCGATATGGGTCAGATAGCTTTCGTTGAAGAGGATGAGGCGGATATATCCTTTGGCCTCTTTGATGACAGCGAGGAGGAGACAGAGGATGAGGAGATATCCTTTGATGCTCCTGAGGTCAAGGACGTAGAGGCAGAGAATATCAGCGAAAGTGATTATTTCAAGTTCCTTTCTGATTTTGCAAACTCTGACGAAGGAGAGCTTTGATTCACGTGCTGTACTGTTTTTTACTTTGCACCGCGGCGGTCGTTCTTGATCAGGTGTCAAAGCTTATAGTTATAAATACTATTGCCGAGGGCGAGATCATAGAGGTCATAAAGAACGTACTCACCTTTACCTATCTTGAAAATAAGGGCGCTGCCTTTGGTATGCTGGCAGACCAAAGATGGGTGTTTATGGTCGTGTCAGTCGTTGCCATAGCTGCTATTTTCTTCTATTTGTGGAAGGAAAAGCCTGAGAGTATGTTTGTGAAAACCACCCTTGCACTGATCCTTGGCGGAGGCATCGGCAACATGATAGACCGTATCTTCAGACCCGGCGTTGTGGATTTTATAGACGTCGAGTTCTTCTGCTATCCGGAGGTAAGCTTTGAGGGCGGCTTTTCAATAACTCTTGCAGATTTCCCCGTATTCAACATTGCGGATTGCTTTATAACAGTTGGATGTGCAGTTCTCATCTGCTATCTCCTTTTTGTGGAATTTCCCAAGGAGGCAAAGGCGGAAAAGGAGAAAAAGGCTGCAAAGCTCCAAGAGAAAGAACAAAAAAATGAACAGTAAGAATATAATAAATTCTACCGTAGATAATGAAAACATCGGCAAAAGAGCCGATGTTTTCGTTTCGGTTGCGGCAGGAGTTACCAGAAGCGCAGCGGCGGCTCTCATAGAGAAGGGCGCCGTTTCTGTAAACGGTAAGAACTGCACAAAAAGCTATAAGACCGCAAAGGGCGACATTTTTGAGATAACCCTTCCCGAGGCCGAGCTTTGCCGGGTAGAGCCCGAGGATATCCCCCTGGATATCGTATACGAGGACGAGGACGTTGTGGTGATAAACAAGCCCCAGGGTATGGTGGTTCACCCTGCTCCCGGTCACGCAAGCGGCACTCTGGTGAATGCAATAATGTATTATTGCAAGGATAGCCTGTCCGATATCAACGGGGTTATCCGCCCCGGCATCGTCCACAGAATAGACAGAGACACAAGCGGACTTCTGGCTGTGGCAAAGAATAATACAGCCCACCTGGCCCTTGCTGCTCAGCTTGAGGACCATACGCTTTCAAGAGTATATTATGCAGTCGTTTGCGGACATCTTGATGAAAGCGGTACCGTTGATGCACCCATTGCCCGCCACCCCTCGGACAGACAGAAAATGGCAGTGGTGAAAGGCGGCAGAGAAGCGATCACCCACTACGAAGCCGTGGAGGAGCTTTCTCAGTATACATTTGCAAGAATGCGGCTGGAAACGGGCAGGACCCACCAGATCAGAGTCCATATGGCTCATATAGGCCACCCCATCGTGGGAGACCCTGTCTACGGCAGGCCCACACAGTTTGAAAAGCATCATCCCTCACTTTTCAAGGGGCAGATGCTCCACGCAGGAGAGCTGACCTTCCTTCACCCGAGAACGGGAGAAAGAGTGACGGTAAAAGCAGCGCTCCCAAAAAACTTCGAGGATGCACTTGAGCTTTTGAGACGCGGGGTTAATTGAAAACAAAGGTGCTGTCGCTATTGATTGCGACAGCACCTTTGTTTTATGTTTGGGATGGTAAATATTATTATTTTATCAATCTGAGTCCCTTGGGATAATGGTTTTTCACCTTTCCGTCAACGGCCTTGCCGCCGCCGACGGGACATCCGTCAATTAAAACGGCGCACCAGCCGTTCTTTTCGTCTGTGTCTATGACCTCGCCCGAAAGGTATGCTCTTGCCTCGGCAGAATCTGAGGAAAGGCAGATCTTTCTTTTGAAATCCTGTCCCAAGGCCGAGAAAAGGTGATGGTGGGGCTCAAGTCTGCCCTTGATCACACTGCCAACGGCAACTCCTGCGACGACCTCAGCGGGATGGCGGAGAAGATCATCCGACATCATTATCGTGTCTCCGATCTTTTCAAAGCTGTGGTAAGTGAAATCATAGATATTATCGGCAAAGAATCTTTCTACTGCCTGCTTTTCCTCCTTTGAAAGGGGTGAGGCAGGCTTTTCCTTTGTTTTTTTCTTCTTTTTGGGCACGTAAACCTCTGCACCTGTATCCCTTTTCATAAGACAGAGAAACTGACCCTCGCCGTCGGAAATGTGAGGATAAAAGCGGCGGCACTCATTCATTTCGTGAGCAGCGCCTTCAAAGCTCACTCCGTCTGCCGTAGCCGCCTTGGCTTCGGCTCTTACGGGAACGATGCTGAAATCAGTGTGGCGGGTCAGAAAGCTGTCCACCGTCATTTCATTTTCTTCAAGAGAGAAGGTACAGGTGGAGTAGAGAAGATAACCGTCGGGCGCCACGCAGTCTGCGGCACTTTCAAGTATCTCCTTTTGGCGCTCTGCGCACATAAGCACGTTTTCAACGCTCCACTCATCTATTGCCTCGTCGTATTTTCGCATCATACCCTCGCCGGAGCAGGGAGCATCGCATACAACAAGGTCAAAAATACCGCCGAAGGTGTCTGCAAGGCTTTTCGCATCGGTGTTTGTCAGAGTGACCCGCTGAGCGCCCATTCGCTCAAGGTTTGAGCGGAGAATGCGGCAACGTTTTCTGTCTATCTCGTTGGAAACAAGCAGACCGTCCTTGAGATAAGTCAAAAGCTGAGAGGATTTTCCGCCGGGGGCAGCGCAAATATCAAGCACCCGCATATCGGGACGGATAACGTGATCTATTGCTGCAACGGAGCACATAGCGCCGGGATCCTGAACGTAAAACGCGCCTGCGTGGTGAAGGGCGTGTCCGCCAACCTTCTCCTCTGTGAAAATGTATCCGCACTTTGCAAAGGATAAGGGAGAAAGTGTAAGACCCGAACTGGCGATAAAATCCGCCTCGGTCATTTTCAAGGTGTTGACTCTGAGAGCGCGAACAGCGTCCTTTTCTTCAAAGGAGCTGATAAATGCTTCGTAATCGTCGCCGAGAAGCGCTTTCATCCGCTTTTTGAATTCTTCGGGAAGATTCATGTTTTCTCCTTTCCTACAAAGTGCAAGGGGCTTTTTCAAAAGCCCCTTGCATATAAAGCTTAGTCAACAAAATCAAATTCGATATCGAACATTTTGACGGTGTCGCCCTCGCCGCAGCCTGCAGCGCGGAGCTTTTCGATGATACCGCCGTCGTTAAGAGATTTCTGGAAATACATAAGAGATTCGCGGTCGTCAAAGTTGATTCGTCCGCAAAGCTTTTCAAGCCACTTGCCGGTGCACACATATGCTCCGCCGGGGGCTCTTCTGATCTCGGTATCCTCGGGGAGCGCATCCTCGTAGCTCTCCGTGTCC
>JAFXFQ010000214.1 GCA_017520365.1 Clostridia bacterium | reverse complement strand
TCAATTCCGAATCTTTCGCTGATATATTCCTCCATCTCGGGGGTCGTCATCGGGTGGAACATCTCAAGGCCGAGAGATTTGGGAACAACTACCGATATCACGGTTTTAAACCGGGCCTTACGGTCATCAGTATCACGAAGCTCAGAGAGGAGCTTTTCGTTATTCTTTTCATCGTTAGCTCCCTCTCCGCTGTATCTTGCAGAGAAAACACCGGGAGCACCGCCGAGAGCATCCACGCAAAGGCCGGAATCGTCTGCGATACCAATATATCCCATTTTTGCAGGAGCACAGGCCTTTATTACAGAATTTTCCTCAAAGGTACTGCCGTCCTCATCGATATCGCCGAAATATCCGATATCATCAAGAGAAAGGACTCTTACCTTATCGCCGCAGTACTTTGAAAGGAGGGTGTTCATCTCAGCGATCTTTTTCTTATTTCTTGATGCAAGTACAAAATCCATATCAGTCAAAGAGGGCAGAAACGAACATATCCGCATCAAAGGGCTGCATATCGTTAATCTGCTCGCCTACTCCTATATACTTTACGGGAATATCAAGGATCCTCTTGATGCTGAATACGGCACCGCCCTTTGCTGTTCCGTCAAGCTTTGTAAGGATAAGACCGGTAATCGCGGCGCTCTCCTTGAACTCCTTTGCCTGGATAACAGCATTCTGGCCCGTAGTAGAGTCAAGAACAAGAAGGGTTTCTCGTGAACACTCGGGTAGCTCACGGGTGAGGACTCTGTCTATCTTTGCAAGCTCTGCCATAAGGTTTTTCTTATTATGGAGTCTGCCTGCGGTATCTACGATAAGGACGTCTGCACCTCTCTTCTTTGCCGCCTGAGCCGCATCGAATACTACTGCTGCAGGGTCACTTCCCTCATTCTGACGGATAAGCTCAACTCCTGCTCTTTCTGTCCACACCTGAAGCTGGTCAATAGCCGCCGCTCTGAAGGTATCTGCCGCCGCAACAACGACCTTCTTGCCCTGAGACTTGAGATTTGCCGCAATTTTTCCGATGGAGGTAGTCTTGCCAACACCGTTAACACCGATAACAAGGATAACGGAGGGAGTTGTTTCAAGCTTCAGGGCCTCGCCCTCTCCGATCCTTTCACGAAGCTGCTCCTTAAGAGCCGCCTTCACATCCTCGGGAGCCTTGAGTCTGTCGCTCTTTATCTGGTCGCGAAGCTCGTCTATGATCTCTTCAACAGTCTCCATTCCCATATCGGAGCATATAAGTATCTCCTCCAGCTCCTCGAGAAGGTCCTCATCGACCTTAACGAAGCTTTTGAAAATATTATCTATCTGCGCGAACACCGCATTTTTCGTTTTCGCAAGACCGCTTTTAAGCTTATCAAAAAATCCCATAGGATCCTCCAATCACTTTTTACTGTACATATTTATCCGCCTCTGCGGGGTTTTCTGCCACGGCATTTACGTCAAGGGTAAATACCTTTGAAATACCGTGACGGGGCATGGTAACGCCGTAAAGGGTATCTACAGTTTCCATCATGCCTCGTCTGTGGGAGATGAGGATTATCTGCATTTCCTTAGAAAAGCGCTTAACGTAGTTTGCAACTCTCGTTACATTTACCTCATCAAGAGCCGCCTCGATCTCGTCGAAAATACAGAATGGCGAGGGGTTTACTCTGATAAGGGCAAAGATGAGAGCGATAGCTACAAAGGCCTGCTCACCACCGGAGAGGAGAGTCAGATTCTTTATCATCTTTCCGGGAGGTGCCACATCTATCTCAACGCCGCTGGTCAGCACGTTTTCGGGGTCTGTGAGGGTAAGCTGTGCACTGCCGCCTCCAAAAAGCTCTCTAAAGGTCTCACCAAAGTATGTATTGATCCTATCAAAGGCGCTGACGAACATTCTCTTCATCTCTTCCTCGATAGAGCCGATGATCCTTTCAAGGTCAGCCTTGGATTCGGTAAGGTCGTCAAGCTGTTCTTTTAAGTAATCGTATCTTTCCTTGAGAGCGGTATACTCCTCGATGGCGCCTACGTTTACGTGGCCCAGGGCCTTCACCTGCTTTTTCAGCTCGGTGAGACGGGCAAAGCTTTCGGGACGCGTTTTCTCTGTTATCTCGGGATATCCCAGGGCAACTGCGGTTGCGTGGGTAAGCTCATACTCATCCCAGAGTCGGGACACCATCTTATCAAGCTCTCCGTTCAGCTTCTCAAGCTTTGACTCGTTTGCAAGGTGGGCTCTGTAGGAAAGCTCCTTCTTGCTTGCCACCTCTCTGGTCTTTATACGGACCTCGTTAAGCTTTTCATCAAACTGCGCGTCATTTGCGTCAAGGCTTTGTCTCTCCGATTCCCTTTCGGAAAGCTCGCATTTGAGGGTATCTACCTCTGCCTGCTTATCCTTAATGGCCTCTCTTGCGGCCCTGGCCTCATTCATAAGTGCCTCGGCGCGCTCACAGCTCTCCTGCTTTTCGCTTTCGCGCTTTGCGGCTCTTTCCTCTGCCTCACGAAGGGATACCTCTGCGTTTTCGCCATCCTTCATATAGCCGAATATCTCAAGGCGGCAATCGCTGATAAGCTTTTCAATATCTGCCGCGCTGTCGAGGGCCTCATTTCTGCGGATATCAAGCTCAGCTCTCTCCGCCGAGATCTCGGATACTGTTTTTTCGTTTCTCGCAATGGAGGTCTCAAGCTTTACGATATCCTCACCGCCGCGCTTATAGTTTTCTATAAGGCTGTTTTTATCGTGAGTGAGCTTTTCGAGAAGGTTGAGGGTCATATTGCGGTTAGCCTCACACTCGTCGAGCTGTGCTCTTTCGGTTCTCAGCATTACCTCTGAAATCTTTACCTTTTCATCCTCCTTACGGCGGTAATTGGTAAGCTCAAGAAGTTTTGCTTCAACAGCCGAAAGTTCCCTTTGTGCGCTCTCTGATTTCGCAACAAGCTCCTTTTCCTCGTCTCTCAGCTTATCTATATGAGAAGCTCTTGAGAGCATACCTGAGTCCTTGCGAACTGAGCCGCCTGTAAAGGAGCCGCCCATATTTATCTGCTGACCGTCAAGGGTTACTGTTCTTATCTTCCAGCCGCACTTTCGTGCAACGCTTGTAGCGTTATCGATATTATCGAAAACGGCAATTCTGCCGATGATACTGGAAACGATATCTCTGTACTGCTCCTCGGTTTCAAGAAGCTCGTCTGCATATCCTACAAAACCGTTTGCACGCTTTGCATCTTCAAGCTCGCGGGTCCTTGATTGGCCCTTTATGCTTGAGAGGGGATAGAAGGTTGCGCGGCCTGCGTTTGCGTTTTTCAAGGCATACATTGCTGCCTTTGCCGCCGCCTCGTCCTCTACAACGATGTTTTGCAGGGCTGCCCCCAGAGCTGTTTCCAACGCTACGGTATACTGCTCATTTACCTTTACCAGATGGAAGAGCGGGCCGCGGATGCCGCGGAGCCTTCCCTCGGAATGGGACTGCATTACGAATTTTACGCTGTTATTATAGCCGTCAAAATGCTCCTGCATTCTTGAGAGAGCGGCAATACGGCTGTGAAGAGCCTCCGCCTCAGCTTTATGTGATGCTACGCTTCTTCTTGCTATCTCAGCTTTATCGGAAAGCTCAAGGATCTGTCTGTCACACTTAGCTATCTCATTATCTGATTTCTCAAGAGCCGCCTCATACATTTCGACGGATCTTCTGCAGGACTGGCACTCCTCCTCAAGGGAGTCAAGCTCTGCTTTATACCTGGCAAGATCCTTCTCGACTGTGCTCTCTCTGTCGGACTGTTCGGTAAGGCTGTTTTTTATTACGTCAAGGCGGACCTGAAGATCCTGTCTTTCCTTTTCGGTTTCACGGAGGATGCGGAAGGCCTCGTTCATCTCCGCCTCGATCTCGGCGGCAACGCCCTTTGTCTCGTTCTTCTGCTCCTCAAGGTCTGCCATTTTGCCGTTTGCCTTGTCGATATTCTTCTGCACCTCGGCTATTCGGCTCTTTACCGCGTTTATATTCTCGTTCTCAGC
>JAFXFQ010000213.1 GCA_017520365.1 Clostridia bacterium | reverse complement strand
CCTTTACCTCTGTCTGTCTTTCTTCCGTAACATTACATATTGTATCAAAAATTTTAGCATTTGTATATAGTTTTTTGAGAATTTCCAAACATTTTTTCCATTCTGACAGCTTTTGAGTGGTCTGAGCAGCAACTGAGACTTCTGTGGTGTCGGGAGAAGGGGCTTTCCCCTCCTTGATCCACTGCTCAACAGCAGCCGCTGAATCAAAAACTGCGCTGTCGCCGCGGCAACAGCTGATAATGCCGCGGATCTCAGGGTGCTCTGCAGCACCGATGAGGATGAAAAGCTTGCCCTCGCCCGAATTCTCATGAGCGATCCTTCTCACCTTGTTAACATACGGGCAGGTACAGTCCAGAACAGTAAGATTGCCTGTCCGCTTTTCGCAATCAAGAAGGGCATCAAGATTTTCTTTGAGCTCTCCGTGAGCGCGGATGATAACGGTGATCTTGTCCCCCTCCTCACATCGCTTTACCACAAGGGGGATGTCATCACATGAAAGCTCGGATACGCCCTTTGCACGAAGCTCTGCTATGTATCCGTCATTGTGGATAAGGCGGCCGAGGGTATATATCTTATTATTCGTGTTTTTGGCTTCACGTGCCATTTTCTCTGCAACGTCTGTGGCCCTCTTCACTCCGAAGCAAAAGCCTGCGTGGCGTGCTACCTTGATCTCAGCCATTGCTTTCCTCAACACTTTCGCAAATAGAGCATATGCGGTCAAATACCAGCTCAGATGCGGATTTGTATTCTTCCTTACCGCCGTTTTCAAAGCCCAGACTCTCGTAGGGGATAGGCTCGCCGTAGTATATCTTCGTTTTTTTGAAGGGACGGACGTGGTTGTTTTTCGTTTGAATATAAACGGGAACGATATCGCATTTTGCTCTGTATGCGATGAGACCTACGCCGTGCTGTACCTCGGTTTCGCGAAGCTTTTTGTGTGCGTGTCTCGTTCCCTGTGGGAATATGCCCACAGCACTGCCCTCGCCGAGCATTGAAACAGTCTTTCTCAGGGCTGCCACATCGCCGCCCTTGCGGTCAACGGGGAATGCGCCGAGCGCCCGTATCAGACTGCCCAGAAGAGGAATGCCGAACAGCTCCTTTTTGGCCATATATCTGATCTGCACGTCAGAGGAGGCAGACATAACGAACACGTCAAAAAGGGAAGTGTGATTGGCACAGAGAATAACGCCGCGATCGTCGGGAATGTTTTCTGTGCCGAAGGACTTCAGTCCGAAAAACAGCTTAATAGGGCCGGTAAGCAGCTTTTTCAAGGTGCTGTAGGTCTTGTTTTTCTTTTTGTTTTTTGCCATTTTGACAGATCCTTTCTCTATTATCAGAGGGTTCTGCGAAGCTTTTCCTTGATTATCATAAGAGAGTGAGCCAAGGTTTCCTCAGGTGTCATTTCGGAGTTATCAATAAAGATGGCATCGTCTGCGGGGATAGCAGGTGCAACGGCACGGTTCTTGTCATTGGCATCACGCTTGATGATATCCTCAAGAACCTCTTTTTCGGTGCTTGTATCACCCTTGGCTTGAAGCTCCTCAAATCGGCGGCGTGCGCGTGCCTTGGGAGATGCTTCAACGAAAAGCTTGACGTCTGCGTCGGGCATGATAACGGTACCGATATCGCGGCCGTCCATAACAACGCCGCCCTCAGCCGCCATTCTCTTCTGGATCTCGAGAAGGAATGTACGAACAGAGCTTACTGCGCTGACAGCGGAGGCATACATAGACATTTCGGGTGTTCTGATAAGGTTGGAAACGTCCTCTCCATTAAGGATGACTCTCTGACCTTCTTCAGTATATCTAATGCTGATTTCAGCCTCGGGAAGGAATCGGGTCACCTTTGATGCCTCCTCAAGGAGAACTCCGTTTCTCTTGGCAAAGAGACCGACTGTTCTGTAAAGAGCGCCTGTGTCAACGTATACGAGTCCGAGGGTCTTTGCAATGTTTTTGGCAAGAGTGCTCTTGCCGCTGCCGCTGGGGCCGTCAATTGCGATTCTGATTTTCATAAAAGAAGATCCTTTCATTCGAAAGAGTAGTTTGCGGCGCTCTCACCTGCTTTTCTGCCCGTTGACCAGGCAATCTGCAGATTATATCCGCCGGTATATGCATCAACGTCAATGATCTCGCCGGCAAAAAACAGGCCGGGGAGCTTTTTGCACATCATGGTTGCCGGCTGTATCTCGCGAACGTCGATACCGCCTGCGGTGACCACCGCCTCATCGAGAGAGCGGAAGGCCTTGGGAGTGAGAGAGAAGTGCTTCAGCACGTTGAGAAGATCACGCCTCTCCTTTTTTGATACCTCGCCCGATTTCTTTCTCGGGTCGATACCGCTTCTTGCTACCACCTCGTTGATAAGCTTTGATGGAAGCAGGTCGCCGAGAGAATTTATAAAATCCTTGGCGCTGTATTTTGCAAGGTCGCCCTGAAGGCGCTTGTCCAGCGTTTCCTCATCAAGGGCGGGTTTTAAGTCTATTTCAAGTCTGTATTTATCAGGAGTCTGTCCGTGCATATGGGCGCTGGCGGAAAGGACCAAGGGGCCCGACACGCCGAAATGAGTGAAGAGCATCTCTCCCTGCTCTGTATGTACGGTCTTGTCTCCAAGAAACAGAGAAAGCTTAACGTTCTTTAAGGAGAGGCCCATAAGATGTGCGGTGTTGTCCCGAAGGACGAGGGGAACAAGAGAGGCTCTGAGGGGGGTGACCTGTATGCCGAGAGCTCCGGCCATTTTATGGCCGTCGCCTGTGGAGCCTGTACCGGGATAGGACACGCCTCCCGTGGCAACTATAACTGCCTCGTGGCGTGCCTCTCCGTGAGGGGTGGCTACGCCAACAGCCCTGCCGTCCTCGGTTATAATACCTGTGACCCTTTGTTGAATGATGTCGCATCCAAGGTCTGTGATATATTTTCCGAGAGCTTCTGCAATATCTGCTGCTCTGTCGGAAACGGGGAAGACTCTGCGGCCCCTTTCAGTTTTCAGAGGAACTCCTATGCCCTCAAAGTAGGCAATACAATCCTCGGGGGTGAATTTATAAACGGATGAGTAGAGAAACTTTGAATTGGAAATAACGTTTTTCAGTATTTCCTCAGGGGGGCAATTGTTTGTTACGTTGCATCGACCCTTGCCTGTGATACGGATCTTTTTTCCAAGAAGGCGGTTGGGCTCGTAAAGGGTTACTGCGGCGCCTGCCTCAAGAGCGGCTGCCGCCGCCATCATTCCGGCTGCTCCTCCGCCGATAACAGCAATACTCATTTGTCGCTGCCCTGCTTCTTTTCGTAAACACCGTATTCGTCCCACGCCGCTTCCATAACACGGAGGGTCTCCGTGATCTCAGCGTGCTTTTTCAAGCCGATGGCGGCAAGAAGCGCATTGATAATGGAGAGGGGGGCAACGAGGGAGTCTGCAAATGATGCCATATCGCTCTTAGCATAAAGAGCAGCATATACGTTTTTAGCAATGGGAGAGGTGGGGCCGTCTGTGATGGCAACCACGTTGGCACCTCTGGAATTTGCAAAATCAACAGAATTGACTATTCTCTTAGAGTAGCGGGGGAAGCTGATCGCGATGACGGTGTCGCCCTTCTTTACTCTCATAAGATGCTCAAATATCTCACTTCCGCTGGCGTTGCGCACAAGATGAACGTTGGGAAAGATGAGGCTGAGGTTGTAGTCAAGGAATTCTGCCAGGGAAAATGAGGAGCGCATACCGATTATGTAGATGGCACCGGCATTGAGGATTGCCTCAACGGCACTTTCAAAAGCGGCATGATCGATGGATTCAAGGGTGGATCGGATCCTTTCTGCATCCGCGGTAAGCACTGACTCAAGAACGTTGCCCTGAGCAAAGCGGTCGTTAGCCACCTCCATACGCTGAACTGCGGTGAGGCGTTTTCTCAGGCTCTCCTGCATTGCACGGTGCAGCTCCGGGTAACCGTCATATCCAAGCTCAATGGCAAAGCGAACAACGGTAGATTCGGAAACGCCTGCAACCTCGCCCAGGCGGGATGCTGTCATATAAGCAGCCTTTTCACAGTGCTCTGTAATATAGGCGGCGATCCTTTTCTGTCCCTTGGACATTTCAGAGTGTGATTTTTCAATGATTTCAATAAGATCGGAGGGCATATTGTATCCTTTCTTTTGTAAGAAATACTTCCGAGAACATCATTATCTAATATATCATTATAGAAGAAAAACACGAAAAAGTCAAGAAATACAAAGAAGAATCTGTGCGAAAGCATATAATCGGAGGTGCTGGCATATATTGACGTGAAGCAATTTATAAAGAAGGGACGGTAATATTTTATGGATATATCCGCAATTGATAAGAGAGAGGGACAGCTTTCCGTATGTGCCTTCGAGCAGACCCAGACTGCAGAGGTCATGGGAGAGCTGACAATGCCCGATTATTACCCCGAGATCAAAAAGGTGGTGGCTGTGACGGCAGAGCCCCTGCCCGATACGAAATATCTTTCCGAAGCAGGCCTTGAGATAGGCGGTACTGTAGCCTTTTCGCTCTTGTATCTGGGAGATGATGGGGCGCTGACCTGCGTGCCTTACGTAACGGAGTATTCACACAGCTTTCCCATAGACCGTGATTTCCGAGGCTCCGGCTCAGATATCAGTGCCGTAAGCGTCAAAGAGTCGGTATCTTGCAGACCTCTTGCACCGCGCACCGTATCTATGAAGGCAAGGATCAAAAGCACGGTCACCGCAGATAAAAGAGTCGGTTGCGCGCTGAATTGCCTTGCGGAGGATGGCTCTCAAGCCTCGGTCGAAGCAAGGCACAGCATAGAGCGGCTTGAAACGGAGATCGGTACGCTTCAGCGATACTGCTTCAGCGCAACGGGCAGTATAAGCGGCGAGGAAAAGCTTTCATATAAGGTAAAGCCTGTCTGGTGCCGCGCTTCTGTGCTTCCCAAGAGTGCATCAGCGGGAAACGAGACCGTGACCGCGGCGGGAGATATCCTCGTCACCTGCCTTGTTCAGACTGAGAGTGGAGATTACAGAACAATAACAAAAAAGCTGCCATTTGAGGAGCAGATAAGCGCCCCCGGGGCGGAAAGCGGCTGTGAGTGTGGCTTTTTCGGCAGAGTAGCTTCTGTATCAGTTGCCTACGGTGACGAGGGGGATCTTTCCATAGACTGTGAATACGATCTTGATGCCGTCTGTGCGAAAAGAGAATCGGCAGTCATAGTGGAGGATGTGTATTCAACGGAGTATGCTGTATCTGAGAAAAGAGAGAGCCTTCCGTCAAGAGAGCTGTGGTCTCTTGATAATAAGAGCTTTCCCGTGGTTCTGGATTCAAGAAGGGCGGGGCTGGGCGCAGAGGGTGATCGTATCATCGCCTCCTTCGGGGAGGGAAGAATGGACCGATGCGACGTTATTGACGGAAAGGCTGTGCTTTCGGGAGATATATCCCTGAAGGTACTTGTTTTGAGGGAGGGTGAGGTCATATGTGAGGATGTGACCGCTCCCGTAAAAGCAGAGGTTTTGGCAGAAGGCGCAGAGGGCTCGCCCATCTGGCAATGTGATCTGGCGATAGGTGCCATTGAATGCAGCTTGGAGGAGTCTGCCATTCGGGCCCGTGCAGAGGTATACCTGTACGCATATGCGGCAGGGGAGAAAAAGTGTGCGCCCGTAACGGGGCTGACCGTGGGAAGAAAGGAAAGAGATACGCTTGACAGCACCTGCATCCGCATTATTTATCCGGAAAAGGGGAAAAGGGTATGGGATATAGCAAAGGAAATGAAGCTGTCTATCGGAGAATGCGAGAGAAAGAATAAGATCTCCCGCAGGGACTCTTCAGACGGCTCGCCTGTTATTGTAAGGTAAATATCATTCAAAAAGGCCGCATTGTCTGAGACAAATGCGGCCTTTTTCGCGCGAAAAGTAACCAAACGGAGTGGAATGCAGGTTAGAGAAGTAAATGTATCACCTCTTTGAACACCTTATATCACAGATTCCAATGATTTTCAGTGAAATCGCGCAATGCGCGATGAAATCCGAGCAAGCTCGGGTGAAATCTGCTTCGCAGATGAAATTAAATCCACCCACCCGCCGTCGAGGAGGATTTCATCATCGGAGATGATTTCACCCACCCGAAAGGGTGGATTTAGTTGAAAAGAAGGGATTTATTTTGTTATCAATTAGAATATTCAGTGAAATATCCTTCGGATGTGAAATAATGACCTGCGGTCATTGTGAAATATTCGGTGTGCCACCGAATGTGAAATGAAATAAATCCACTCACGCCCGCAGGCATTTCACACGCCGTAGGCGTATTTCACGCACGAAGTGCATTTCACAAATCCCGAAAGGGATTTATTTCGTTGTAAAGAACCCACATTTGTCTATGACAAATGTGGGTTCTTTACTGGCCCGCCCGATAGGATTTGAACCCACGACACCCGGAATCGGAATCCGGTGCTCTATCCAGCTGAGCTACGAGCGGTTATTTCTTTGTAAGTATATCACAAGTTATCTCTTTTGTAAACATCGATGCATTTATTTTGATAAATTATTTGAAATTTCCGAATAGTTATGATATACTGAAAAAAGAATCCAGAAAAGGGGTGTAAACTTGAAAAAGATCATCGAAAGCTGCTCTCCTGCCGAAACTGAAGCGGCAGGTGCTGCACTGGCTGCATATCTTTCCGATATTTCTCCCGATTCACTTTATTTCGTTTGCCTGACGGGCGATCTGGGAGCAGGCAAAACAGCCTTCGTTCGCGGATTTTCATCAGTTCTTTCGCCTGAGAGCCGCGTGAAAAGCCCTACCTACACCGTTGTCAACGAATACCGAAAGGGTGCAGTGCCCGTTTATCATTTCGATCTTTACCGTCTTGAGGATTCCGAGGACGGCCTCGATTCCATCGGCTTTGACCATTACGTCCAGTCAGGTCACTGCATTCTTGAATGGAGCGAGTTCCTTCCCGAGCGTCCTGCAGGTGCGGTAGAGGTGCGCATCACCAAAAAAGGCGACGAAGAACGTCTTATTGAGATCAACTGTTAAGGAGAAAAGTATGCTCATTCTTGCTATAGATTCAACCGCCACCGTTGCATCCGTCGCCCTTTGCAAAAACGGAAGCACGCTTGCGCAGTACACCGTAAATGCAGGCAACACCCACAGCGTCACTCTTCTTCCTATGATAGAGCATATGCTCAAGATGGCCGGCGCAGAACTTTCCGATATCGACCTTTTTGCCGCGTCAGTGGGTCCCGGATCATTTACCGGCGTTCGTATCGGCACTTCTACCATAAAGGGGCTTGCACACGGCAGAGATATTCCCTGCGTCGGCGTTTCCACGCTTGAGGCGTTGGCATATAATCTGCGCGGATGCGGTACCGTTATCTGCCCTGCTATGAATGCACGTAGAGGCCAGGTATATACCGCCATATTCGAGGACACCACCGAGGGCATCAAGCGCCTTTCTGAGGATAAGGCTATTTCCGTTACTGAGCTTGCATCCCGACTTTCCGATTTTGAGGGCGAGGTGCGCTTTACGGGAGACGGATATTCTCTCGTTTCCCACATGACCGAATATGAGACCCCTGAGCTTTACCGACTGCAAAGCGCTGTTTCTGTCGCAGCTGTTGCCGAGAAGCTCTACAATGAGGCTGACGATAAATCTTCATTTACGCCTGCATCCCTAAATCCCACCTATCTCAGAAAGCCTCAGGCAGAGCGCGAGCGCGAGGAGCGCTTGATGGCTGAGGGAAATTGATGTAAAGTACTTTCTATACAAAGAAATCAGAAAAATATTACAGAGGTATCTAACTATGAAAAAAATTGCTATCGCATGCGACCACGGCGGATATGAGCTCAAAAAGGACATTATCAAGCACTTGAATCAGCGCGGGTTTGAGATCGTTGATTTCGGCTGTGACAGCACACAGAGCGTTGACTATCCCGACTATGCCCTCCCTGCATCTCAGGCAGTAGCGGCAGGCGAGTGCGATCTGGGTATTCTCATTTGCGGCACAGGTATCGGTATGAGCCTTTGCGCAAACAAGGTAAAGGGTATCCGTGCGGCATGCTGCTCCGACACCTTTTCCGCCAGAATGACAAGAATGCACAATAACTCCAACATCCTTTGCTTCGGTGCCAGAGTCGTCGGCCTCGGCCTTGCTACAGATATGGTGGACCTTTTCCTCGATACAGAGTTTGAGGGCGAGCGCCACAATGCACGCATTGCAAAGATGATGGCGATTGAGAAGCTTTAATATGGATCTTTTTGAAAAGCCACTTTCCTCCGAATATTTTTTCAAGGGGAAAATAATCAATATGCGCCGCGACAGAGCCCTTCTTCCCGACGGCAGTGAGGCGTTTCGTGAGGTGGTGGAGCATCCCGGCGGTGTTTGCATCGGAGCGCTTACCGACGAAGGCGAGATTCTGTTTGTGCGCCAATTCCGCTATCCTTACTCAGAGGAGGTCCTTGAGATCCCTGCAGGTAAGAGGGAGCGGGG
>JAFXFQ010000212.1 GCA_017520365.1 Clostridia bacterium | reverse complement strand
GATCATAAGTCTTGCGGGAGCAACCTTCGGCCTTCTCCTTTGCACAGCAGGCAGCCTTCTGCCATTTGCCACCGTTCCCGTGGCAGCGGCTTTGGCATATATCCTGTCTGCAAGCCCTCTTCTCACAGCCTGCGCACTGCTTTATGTGCCCATAGGCATCGCGGTCGCCTTTTGTATATTCACGGAAAAGCGACTTTCATCGGCTCTGGCTGTTGTTACCGTTGTGACCTGCATTGCAACGGGTGCGGTTTTTGCGGTCTCCGTGCTTCGTATGTATCCCGGAGATTATCTTGAAAGATTCAAAACCTTCGGCAGTGATTTTTCTGACTTATTAAACAGCGTGTTTTCCTCCGTTCAGCTTCCGTCTGTCAACGGAGAGGCAGGTTATCTCTCTGAGGAGGACATTCAGCTTCTGATCAGCGGAGTTGTTATGGTAATACCCGCTGTGTCAGTGATCACCTGCCAGGTCCTTGCTTATATTACCATCCGCTGTGTAAAGCTGGGGGCAAAATATATCCGTATGGAAAACATTCTCTTCGGTCCCGGCTATAAGATCACCATAAAGCTCCCCACGGCGATACTTTATCTTGCGGCATCCGTCCTTGCCTTTTTATCAACCAAGGCCTCGGTGCTGGCATATTCCGCCATCAACATCTCCTATATCATGATGCCCGTTTGCTGTGCCGCAGGCTACAATATGCTCCTCGGCAAATACGGTCTTGTGAGAAGATTGTTTCCAACACTCAGTAAGGGTACTCTGACAATTATCGTTGTGATCCTTCTGCTGCTTTCTCCCCTGGTTTTTGCAGAGGTCCTCAGCCTGTATTCAGCCGTCGGTGTCCTTGTGGCGGCAATAAAGAGAAAATTATCCGAAAACAGGAATAAATAAAGACGAATTAGTCCGGAAAGAAAGGAGTGTAGCCTTATGAAGAATAAGTTTACCTTAAAAAACGGTATGCTTGAGCTTTTGGTTGCCATCGTGTGCGCCGTTGTTCTTATGACGTTGGATGCTGTGGTACTCACCTATACAAAGCTCCCGCCGGTGTTTATAACCGTGCTTTCTGCATCTGTTTTCCTTTTGCTGACAGTTGGATTTTATATTATCCGCAATACATCCGTTGGCAAGAAAAAGCCACCGGCCCCCCAGACCGTAAGCGTTTTGGCAGGTGCCGTTGTGGACCTTCCTCAGCCTGTGTTCGTGTGCGCCACCGATAAGGACTCCGTCCTATGGTGCAATAAGGCCGCTATCAGCATATTTATAACGAGACCCATCCGCATCCGCGATGCCTTTGAAACGGTAACGGTGGACAGCGGAGAGGAGCGCCTCTTTGCAAAGGGACGCTACTTTGATCCTGAATGCTATACCTCTGAGGGAGGAGACGGCAGAGAGTATACCGTCTATATTATGCACGAGACCACCGAATACGATGCAGAGCTCTCCCGCCTTATCGGCAAGGAAAGCGCTGTTGCATACATTACGGTGGATAACCTTGAAGAGCTTCTCAACTACGAGCAGGAGGATTACAGAAGTGCCTCAGGCGAGACTGAGAGAATACTGCGCGAATGGGCGGTAAAGTCCAACGGCGTTCTCAAGGAGTATCAGCAGGACAGATATATATTCATTTTCGAGCGCAGCTATCTTGAGCGCTTTATTGAGAGCGGCTTCGATATCCTCGATAAGATAAGAAATATCAGAGTGGGTGAAAACAGCATCCCCCTCACCGTTTCCATGGGCGTTTGCGCAACTGACGGAACACCTCTTGAAAGAGAAAAGGCGGCTCAGGCTGCTCTTGATACCGCCCTTCAGCGCGGCGGCGACCAGGCTGTGGTCAAGACAGAGTCCTCTACCGATATCTTCGGAGGCAAGACAAAAATGCCTCAGAAGAGAACGAAGGTAAAGGCCCGCGTTGTGGCAAACGAGCTTGTTTCCCACATTTCCTCATCCTCAAACGTTATTATTATGGGTCATAAGTATGCAGATTTCGATGCCTTCGGCTCCTGCATCGGCCTTGCAAGGCTGTGTATGTTCTGCGGCGTTCCCGTAAGCATCGTGACCGATTTCAGCGACTCCAATCTTGACAGATGCCGAGATTGGATAAGCATTGAAAAGGAATACAGAAGCGTTCTGATAGATAAGGATACGGCACTTGATCTTATCACCTCCGATACACTTCTTATAGTTTCGGACGTAAATAACAAAATGCAGTTTGAGTGCCCCGAGCTTTTCGATCACTGCCTCAGAGTTGCGGTGGTGGATCACCACAGAAAAACCGCAGATTACGAGAGGGCGCCTCTTATTACCTATATCGAGCCCTCGGCAAGTGCCTCCAGCGAGCTTGTTGCCGAAATGCTTGAGCAGGTGCTCCCCGCAGACGAGGTCCTTTCCATTGAGGCTAACCTTATGATGGCAGGTATCCTGCTCGATACAAATCAGTTTACAAAGAATACGGGTACCCGTACCTTCTCTGCGGCTCTCTATCTCAGAGGTCTGGGAGCAGACGTGGGCGAGGTACAGGAGCTCTTCAAAACAGAGCTTTCCGACTTCCAGCGTGAGCTGAAATTCCACTCAAACGTAGAGCTTTATCGTGAGGTCACTGCTATAGCAACGGCCGTAGGCGAGTGCACCTATAAGGACAAGATCCCCGCGGCAAAGGCGGCGGACAAGCTTCTCACCGTGGAGGGCGTAAAGGCATCCTTTGCCATCGTTCCCATCGGAAACGAGGTGCATATCTCCGCACGATCCACAGGCACCATCAACGTTCAGCTCCTTCTCGAAAAGCTGAGAGGCGGCGGACACTTTGACTCTGCGGGAACAAGACTTGAAAAAACTACTGTGGCTGAGGCTGTTGAAATGCTGAAGAACGCCATAGATACCTATTTGAATGAAGAAACTAACCAGGAAAAAGGAGATAAAAGACAATGAAGGTAATGCTTCTTAAGGATGTAAAGGGACAGGGCAAAAAGGACGAGATCGTAAACGTATCAGACGGATACGCGCGCAACTTCCTTTTCCCCAGAAAGCTGGCCATTGAGGCCGATGCAAAGGCTCTTGCTGATGCAAAGAACAAAGAGGATGCAAAGAATTTCAAAATCGAGCAGGATAAGGCCGCTGCCCGTGCAACAGCAGAAAAGCTTGCGGGAGTTACTGTAAAGCTCAAGGCAACTGCAGGTGCTGACGGCAGACTC
>JAFXFQ010000211.1 GCA_017520365.1 Clostridia bacterium | reverse complement strand
TCAGCACAGGACTCTACGGCATTATCCGCCATCCCATGTATGCCGTCACGGTATGGCTCTTTCTGTCCATACCCGTTATTCTCGGATCATGGTATTCCCTTTTGTGCTTTGCGCCCTACGTAGTGCTTATCGTAGTAAGAATAGTGAACGAGGAAAAGGTGCTGACACGGGAGCTTTCGGGATATGCCGAGTACAAAAAGAAGGTGCGCTACCGCCTAATACCCTTTATATGGTAAAAAACAGATTAATCGGCTACGGCAAAACCGCAGCCGTTATTTTTTATCTATAATGATTACTTTTATTTCAATATTTTTCTCTCTGCATTTATCAATAACAAACCTCGTGCCGTTTGATCTGCCATCCCAAAATGCAATTACCGTATCCGCATATTCTATTATTTGCAGATTTCTTCTCAAAGGTGCTCCCTTCTTGTATTTTCTGTAATCCGGCAAAAATTCGGTCAAGATCAAGCCGTGCTGCATTGCGTATTCTCTCGCACACCTGTCCACCCCTTTTTGCACCTCCCGATACTATTTCCGTCACCCCTTCGGGAACATATCTGTCAATATTACAAAGGTCAATACTTCTCGATCCGACAATTCCTATTATCATACACATCCTCCCGATTTAGTATACTTATTGTAAGTATACTCACAACATTATACCACATATTAATCTTAAAATATACTTAAATTAAGATTATGGTGGCGTGTTATGAGAAATAAAAACAATAAGCATTTCGGTATTGAAGTAGACCCCGAGCTTCACTATAAGCTCCGTTATATAGCAAAATATGACGGAAGAAGCATAAACGGACAGATACTGCACCTGATCCGTAAATGCATCAAGGAATTTGAAGCCGCAGACGGGGAAATAATCGTCCCGGACGATATTTCGAATAATTAACAACAAAAAAAAAGCTGTCGGGATGACAGCTTTTATTCTTCTGTTTTCAGGCGGCTTTCGGGTACTGCTTTGGCGAGGGCTTGTATGACAGTTCTTCTGTCGCCCGTTTCAACGGCGCATCTGAGGTCGGCCAGCCGTCTTTCCGTTTCTTCAACGGTGAGGGGCTCCTCCTTTTCGATAAATATTCTGCCGTTTTCCGTTCTTTTTGTACCCGGACCGTAGAGCAACCGCTCGGAGAGCTTTTCTCCCGGGCGAATACCCGTCTCCTCTATAACAACGTCACGTCCCGGCTCAAGACCCATGGCTATGATAAGTCGGCACATAATATCGTAAACGTTTATCTGTCGGCCCATATCAAGGACGAACAGCTCTCCCGATTCAGATGCGGCGCCTGCCTCAAGGCAAAGGGAAGCCGCCTCCTCGCAGGTCATAAAATACCGCATCATTCGCTTATCGGTGATACACAGCCGCTCACCCCGCTCGATTCTTGCCGCAAGAAGGGGAAGAAGGCTGCCTGCACTGCCTGCAACGTTGCCGAAGCGAACAGCTGAAAATGAGGTGGAAGAATCCTTTTTTGCTGTGACCATCATCTCGCAAAAGCGCTTGGTGGCACCCATTACGCTTTCGGGGTTAACCGCCTTATCCGTAGATATTACCACCACTTTTTTGCATATATGCTTCTCGCTTTCGCAAAGCACGTTATACGTTCCGAATATGTTATTCTTCACTGCCTCCTCCGGGGACCTTTCCATCAGGGGAACGTGCTTGTGCGCCGCCGCGTGGAAAACAACGTCAAAGTCATACTGTGAGAAAAGCTGTGAAAGCCGATCTCTGTCGCGGACAGAGCCTATCTCAACGGTGAAGTACACCTGACTTGCATATTTTTCCGAAAGCTCATCACAAAGCTCGAATGCACGGTTTTCGTATATATCGAATATGACCAGGTGGGCTGCACCGCACTCCGCAAGAGCCCTGCAAAGATGTGAGCCGATGGAGCCGCCGCCTCCCGTGACAAGAATGGTCTTGCCTCGGTATTCGTTTTTTGCTCTCTCGCTGATCTCAGGACAAACGTCCCGCAAAAGAAGCTTTTTCAAAAGCTCCTCATTCCTGAACATATCAGCCATAGCTCCACCGCCCTTTCTGTTTTACCATTCTACCATTTTTTATTAGAAAAATCCACTAAAAGCCGATTATTATTTTTGAATTTACAAAATCCGCTCCTCCCACGGCAAAGGCCGCTTAACTAACAATATCCCCCTGACGTTTGAGCACAACGGCAGGGGGAATGATCAGATGATTTATTCTTCCTCGTCTGAGGGCTCTTCCTCTTCGGCCGACTCCTCATCATCAAGGCATTCCTCTTCTGGAATGCAGGATTCATCCGGCTCACTTCCGTCGGCTACTGCCATATCCGCAGATTTGTAGTAGGGGCCGAATTCATCGCTTCCCGTATAGACGAAGGTCTCCGAAAAATCGCTTGTAAACACGATGATGCTCCTGAACTCGCGAAGCTTTTCAAGGGTGATATCCTTGCCGTTCTCCAAGGTGAAGATAAGATTCTCCTCATTGAGGAGGATGAAGCACTCGCCCCGGAATCCCTTTTCAAATTCCGCAACGGCATCCTCTGCCATATAGCAGTCGGTCTTTTGAAAGCTGAAGGCGTGCCACAGATAATTTTTAAAAAACATCTTTGGCAGGCAGAAGGATTTTGCGTCGTACACGGGCATATCCGGTGCAAAGGCACCCAGCCATTTGATCATATATTCCTTGACGGGAATATTATCGATCTCTCTTGCACCGGTGAAGACCTGTGCAATTTTTTCTCTTGCCTCTTCTTTACGGGCAAGGCTTGCTTTTTTATTGAACATTTTTCTCTCCTTATAATACGGGGATCTCGTCTTCGATGGTGGGAATTTCAAACACGTATTCCGTATCGCTGACGGCAACGCCCGTTGCTATATGTACGTTTGTGAAAACATCGCCGCTTTCCGCAAAGTACCACGTATTGGCTACGTCGCAGACGATGGCAAATCTGCCGCCGCTTTCGCCCCTCATTGTATATCGGGTTGCCTCAATACCGTTAATGAAGCCCTCCTCGGCGATGACCATTTCCGCATCCTCGCCTCTGATGGCATTGGCCAGATGCTGAGCCGTGCCTGCCTTACCAACGTATTTACCGAGGACAACGGTACCGTCTCCTCCGTCAAGGCACTGACGGTAGAAGCCGAAGCAATACTGGTCTATATACCACTCGCCCTCGGGGCTGTGAACGATATACGCGTTTTCTGCTCCGAATTCGCTTGATATATAAAGAGTGCATTTCTTATTGTCTATGGTGATATAGTTTTCCGAAAGAGTAACGGTACCGCCAACGGTATCTGCCGCGATCTTGTTTGCTACGTTCTCGGCATCATGAAGGATTATTTCCACCTCATCAAGGCCTGAGGTCTCGTTAAAAGCATACACTCTTGTCACCTTTCCGAAAATACCCAAGTCCCACACGCCGGACACCGTATTGTCCTCACTGTTTAGCACGGGGTCGGTGATGGTGTTGTACAGTCTGCATTCCGCAAACTTATTTGTATTAACGTCCCAGAGAAACAGGGTATATCTTTTTCCTTCGCCGCTTTCAGAGTAGATAATGCGGATATCTCCGTTGCCGTCGCCGCTGAAGTCCTCGGTCTCTATGCGCTCAATGGCGTTTGCCACGGAGGTATCGTACTCAAGAGTTTGGAAGGGAGTGCCGTTTCCGCCGTTATCCCAGAGGGTGATACTGCCCGTATCCAAAGCATAAAGCATTTTCAGCTCCTTATTCACAAAAAAGGAGCCCTCATATTCGATGGTGTTGCGCCAATCGTTGGAGGATGGCGTATTAGTATCAATAGCAGGCTTTTTTTCGCCGCAAGAGCAGAGGGCGAAAAGGCACATAAGTGCTGCTGCAAAAACGATTATTCTTTTCATAAGCAGGTCCTACCTCTCTATACTCAAAAATGACTTTTCGAGGGAGGCCTCGAAAAGTCATTTCCGTGCTTTTTTGCTTACTCTTCTTCAGCTTCATCAAGGCTGCAGCCGGGAACGTAATCCTCGTCGCAGTCACAAAGGGGATCAAAATCTTCACCGAAGCAGATCTCGTCGCACTCGTCGCAGTTGCCGCAATCGATGGTGATCTTGAAGTACTTCTTGAAAGACTTGCTGCCCTTCTTCGCAGAAACAAGTGTATAGGTCTTCTTGTCATTCAGCTTCTTCATGAACTTGATC
>JAFXFQ010000210.1 GCA_017520365.1 Clostridia bacterium | reverse complement strand
GGGAAAAGTGGTTAGTATTCCAACCGATCCATTTGGACACGGAACTCTTGTTGCAGGAATAATCGGAGCCGGTATAGAGGGTACAACAGGAGTCAGTGGTGTGTGTTGGGATGTTCAATTAGTTTCATTAAGAATATTTGACGATGATGGAGAGGGATATTCGTCGTACGCGGTAAATGCAATCGACTATGCAACGGCAAAAAACATACCGTTACTAAATCTTAGTGCATGCTGGTATGAAGACTGGGAAAATTATGATTCACCTATGAATATAGTTATATCTAATTATCCGGGATTGCTGATATGTGCGGCCGGTAATTACGAAAGTAACAATGATAATGGTAATATTTATCCTGCTAGTTTAAATCTACCCAATGTTATTACTGTGGCAAATTCAACAGCAGCAGATGTGCTGCTAGCTAATGTGTATGACGCTTATGGAAACCCTCGCGGATCGAATTATGGTGCTTCTACAGTTCATTTGGCCGCGCCCGGTACCGGAATTAAATGTTGCTACCCCGGAAATAATTATGGAACCACGGACGGAACTTCTTTATCTGCACCCTATGTTACAGGTGTCGCAGCACTCATAATGAGCATACGCCCCGACTTATCTGCAACAGAGGTTAAAAAGCTGATCCTCGATAACGTTGACCATGTTGAGGCCCTTGAGGGAAAGTGTATCACCGGGGGCAGGCTGAATGCATACAAGGCTGTTCTTGCGGCCACTCAGAGCCAGACTCTCACCGGTGACGTTAACGGCGACAACAGAGCGGATATGATCCTCTCCCGCAATATCAACGGCAAGAGAGCTCTCACCGTATTTCTCGGAAAGGCTGACGGCAGCTTTACTGAGCCTATAACGACTAACAGCACAAGAACCTTTATTTACTACGACCCTGCGTTTACGGGAGATTTTGACGGAGACGGCCTTACCGATGTTGTCTTTCATTGGAGAGACTACGACACCCACAAGCGCAGATTTATCGTATACAGAAGCAAAGGCGACGGCACCTTCTACGATGCGGTGCAGCTTTCCTGCACCCTTACTCACGAGCCACAGCAATATCCCTGCACCTTCCACGTTGACGACGTAGACGGAGACGGGCAGGACGATTTTATCATCGTTCAGAAAAACACGAGCGGCAATTACGGCGCTTGGGTATACAGGGGAACCTCACAAAGCCCGTATCTCATTAATACAACAACGTGCGAGCTATCTTCCAACAAGGCATATTCAACCGCAAATACGGTACACACGGGAGACTTCAACGGAGACGGACGGGCGGATATTTTGGTGCAGAGGAGCTCAAGCACCAATACGAATGTTTCCGGAATGAGACAGCTTATCGTTTATCTCGGAAATACCGATGGAAGCTTTAACGAGGGCTCTATGCTGACAAGTGTCCGCGCATTCGACCTTGCCACCTATCCTTCACAGTTCTTTGTTTCGGATATGAACGGAGACGGAAAGGACGATTTTGTTGTTCATTGGAAGAACGATTCGGGAAAGAGAACCAATATTGTATACAAGGGTGCATCGTATGCCTCTTATCTTGTGGACAGCTCTACGAATGCATTGGCAACGTTCCATACTTACTCAGAGGAAAATCCAGTATACGTCGGTGACGTAAACGGAGATGGCAGAGAGGATATGATCGTTCATTGGAGCAGCGAAGGCAAGCGACAGCTGTGGGTCTACCCGGCAAATGCTGACGGAACGTATTCCTCCGGATCGAACACGGCAACGGTCAATGCATATAACCCTGCATTGTATGCCGACGAGTATTTTGTTGAGGACGTAAACGGAGACGGCAGAGAGGACTTCATCGTAAAGTGGAAAAACACTGACGGAAGGGTCTCTTTCGTCACCTATCTCGGAACAACGTCTGGCACCTTCACGGCCGCTGTAAGAACTGAGCCTGTGGCAAATATCCCCTATTATAACTTTGGCAATACTTACAGAATTACAAACGCCGGTGCAGTAAAATGCCTGAACGTTTACGGAGACAACGTAACGACTATTAATAACAATCAAAATGTTTGTGTGTGGACAAACAGCGGTACCTTAGAGCAGAGATGGGTCATCGGCTTCATAGGAGACGGAACTTATATCAGATCAGCTATTGACACAGACTTCGGACTCCATGCATCCGGTACGGGAAGCCCGTGGAACTGTGATCTGTACCAAATTGCAGGGAACGAGGCATATACACAGGTTGACTTCATTGCAACCAGCGGAGGAGCATACAGGATAAAGCTTCATAATTATGATCTGTATCTCACCGCATCCTCCACGGAAGAGGGAGCAAACGTATATTGGACGTCATTTATTGCAACCGAGCGCCAGGCGTGGTACGTGACCTGTGTGTAAAACGCAATTGATATAAACAGTTAAAAGCATATAAAAAGAGGTCGGCTTGTCCGACCTCTTTTCAGCTTTCGCTGTATTTATTATAAGTATTGACCGCATCGCGGACAGGAGCCTTTTCATCGCCTGCGGCAAACGCCGTCACAAGAATGTACTGTGGTGATACCGTCTCCGTCTCGTCCTCGCGGCAGTTTGCCGAGAAGGTGCAAAGGCAATGTCTGCCCTCGTTGGTATATCCCGTCTTTCCGCCCAGGATCCTTACGTTTTCGGGGCTCATTCCCGAAAGGCGCTGGAAGGTGGTGCTGTAAAGGGTTATGCCCTGAGGGTGCTGGGGGGTTGAGGCGGTGGTATAGGTATATGCAGAGAGTATCTTTCTCATCTCGGGATTTGAGATGGCATATTCAAGTATCTTCGCAATATCGTGGCAGGTGGAATAATGATCGTCATCGTGAAGGCCGCTGGCAGTTACGAAGTGGGTGTTTTCAAGGCCCATCTCCCTTACCTTATCATTCATAAGATCGGCAAAATGCGCCTCACTGCCTGCAACAAGCTCTGCAAGAGCGTTGGTCGCATCACCGCCTGAGGGTAAGATGGCACCGTAAAGAAGGTCTCTTGCCGATACAGTCTCACCAACCGCAAAGCCCGCAACGGATGCTCCCTGAATGTAAAGCTCGTTGAGAAGCTCCGCACCAAAGGTATAGGTGGTATTATCCAGATCCTTTATGTTTTCCATAGCTACGATAAGAGTCATTACCTTAGTCATGGATGCGGGATAGATACGCTCCTCTCCTCCCTTTGCCGCAACGACGGTATTTGTATCAAGGTCTATCAGTATACCGTAGCCGCTGTTTACAACAAGGTCCTCGGTCTGTGACGTATATTTGGAATAGGCGGGGTTTTTGTTTTTATCAATGAATGGATCTTCGGTCTCAGGCTTCAGGATTATGGCATCTGCCGTTTCATCCCTGAAACCTTCGTCTGAGGGGGGCTTCATTCGGGACTGAACTGCAACGATGACTACTGTCATAATCACCAGAACCAGCAAAACAGAGGCGAGTATCGTATTCATTCCCGGCTTGTAGCCTGCAAATATGCTCTTTTTATCCTCCGCCTTCGATACAGCGGTATCCCTTGTCTCCTCCTGCTTTTCCTTTGGTATCTGAGGGGTGCGAGGAGCATTTTCTCTTCTGTGCTCAGCTCTTCTTCCGGGATCGAATTGACCGTTCAAGCAAACGCCTCCTTTTTTTTTTGCAAATTCCTATTTATTTTACACTATTTTCGCCCTTATGTCAACTGTGACACTTAAAGTTTACAATTAACGGATAATGCTTGAAAAATCAAAACATTCGTGATATAATGTAATTTAACCGAAAATAGAAAGAAGGTTCAAAATGATCAAAATTGATATATTCTCAGGCTTTCTCGGTGCGGGAAAGACCACACTTATAAAAAAGCTCATCAGCGAGGCTTTCTCAGGAGAAAAGCTGGTGGTCATCGAAAACGAATTCGGTGACATCGGCATCGACGGAGGATTTCTCGAGGAGGCGGGCATTCAGATCACCGAAATGAACTCCGGCTGCATCTGCTGCTCTCTTGTAGGCGACTTCGGCAAGGCACTCAAGGAGGTTATCGAAACCTACACCCCTCAGCGCATCATTATCGAGCCCTCCGG
>JAFXFQ010000209.1 GCA_017520365.1 Clostridia bacterium | reverse complement strand
TCACTCGTCGAAGACGAATTTCACAGATTTGCCAAGCAAATCTATTTCATTGTAGGTTGGGATTATCCCTAAGACCAACCTACTAAGGCGTAAGTGTTCTTTGTTATCAAAGCTCGGACGTAAGGGTGAGCTCATACTTCTGTGCAAGCCTGGGAAGGGTGCCGTCAGCAATAAGCCCGTCCATTATACCGTTGATCCTTGCGCAAAGGTCTGAGCCCTTTCTGCAGGCAATAGTATACTCCTCACTTGTCAGGGAAAAGGCAATGCCGAGATCCTCGTACTCTCCCCTGCCCACAACAGCTCTTGCCATAGTGAGATCAATAATGCAGGCATCTGCACCGCCGTTGAAAAAGCCTGTCAGCGCATCCTCCTGATAAGGATAGTGGATAACGTTAAGTCCCGCAGACCTTGCAGCGCTGAGTCCTGCGGACATCTGCTCCACGGCAACGGGCAGTCTGCCAAGCCTTTCAACGCTTGAAAGCTCTACTGTCCTTTCCTTCCAGGTCACCACCACCTGTGCGTTTTTCACGTAAGGCTTTGTGCAAAGAGCCTTATCCTCGGCCTCGGTGGAAAGAGTGAGTCCGTTCCAAACGCAGTCGATCTGCTTTTTCTCAAGAAGATCCCATTTCGCATCCCAATCTATCTCAACAAACTCAACCTCCACACCGAGAGTATCGGCAACAAGGCGGGCAAACTCCGTATCAAAGCCTGTCCACTCGCCGCTCTCGTCAATGTAGCTCATGGGCTTGTATCTGGTAACACCCACAACCAGTGTTCCCTTTTCAAGTATATATTCAAGGTCAGTCTGTTCAGCCTTATCAGTTTCCTTGACCTCTGCCTTTGAGGTATCCTTTTTATCACCGCTCTCAGAGGTATCTCCTCCGCCGAGACAAGCCGAAAAGCTGCAAAGAACCATTGAAAGGCAAAGAACGATGGCAATAAGCTTAATTATTTTCACAATACCACCTACTTTAAACGATATATAAATATGTTACTCCAATTAAAGAAAAAAAGCAAGTTTTAATTTAAAATTAAAAATATTTTGTTCAAAAAACGTCACAATATCAATGCTCCTTTCAAAAAGAAAAAGATCTGTGCATATGCGTTGTATCCGTAAGGAAACAACGTATCAGCACAGATCTTCTTTGTTATTTCATCTCCCTGTATTCGGAGATAAGCCGCTTAATGGGATATTTATCCTTATCGTAAAGGCTGAGCCTTCCCGAAAGGAGGAAGCTGACAACGATGGTGACAATGAAATAGGGGATACCGTGTGCGCCGAACATTTCCATTGAAAGAATAAAGGTGGAAATGGGACAATTTGTAATGCCCGCAAAAAGCGCCGCCATACCGAGGGCCGCACCCGCCGCCGCGGGGAGTCCGAGCAGGGGAGCAATAACCGCGCCTGCCGTCGCACCAACGAAAAATCCGGGTACGATCTCGCCGCCCTTAAAGCCTGCCGCAACGGTGACCGCTGTGAACAAAAGCTTCAGAGCAAAGGCCCACGGAACGACCTGATGACCCTCAAATATCGACTCAATAAAGGCAACGCCGCCGCCGTTATAGTCTCTCGTTCCGGAAATGAAGGTGAGAGCGATGAGAAGGAGGGACATTGATACTATACGGACGTAGGGATTTTTGATATATTTCTTTGAAAGCTTCGGAGAATAGTGCATTGCGTGGCAAAAGGCGAGGCTGATAATGCCGCAGACAGCACCGAGAGCGGCCACCCTGAGAAGAGTTGACCACTCAAAGGAGGGCATATCGCTTACGTGATATCTCTCAGGCTTTACGAAAAGAAGAAGAGCCATACCGAAAGCAGAAAGCGAGGAGATCACGTTAAGGATAAGAGCATAGGGCCTGATATAAGCGGAGCGGACCACCTCAACGGTGAAGAATGCCGCACCGAAGGGTGCGCCGAATACCGCAGAGAACACTGCACTCATGGCACAAAGGGCAAGCGTTCTTCTGCCTCTTTCGGAAAGCTTAAATGCCCTTGAGAAGAAGGCTGCAATGCCGCCGCCCATTTTTAGAGCCGCACCTTCTCTGCCAGCGCTTCCTCCAAACAGGTGAGTTATGACGGAGCAGATAAACACAGCGGGAAAAAGAGCGGGAGAGACCTTCTTTTCCGAATGAGCCGACTCAACAGCATCGTCGGTGCCGAGATGGGTGACATCAAAAAGCTTATATATAAAAACGGAGAGGATACCGCCCACGGGCAAAAGATAAAGTATCCAGTGGTGAGCTGTGCGAAGTCCTGTCACAAACGAGATAGCGTGGGAAAACGCCGCACCGACAATTCCGCAGACAGCCCCCATAATAAGAGCAAGGCCTGTCCATTTAAGAATGCCTGCGACAATGGACGCACCTTTATTTTTATTTTTCATAAATGCCTCGGGATAAGTTGTATTTCACGAAAACACATTTTAACACAAAAACACACATAATGCAAGATGTAAAATTTGAAGAGGACAAAGTCTCCGGATAAACCCTATAACACAAGCTGCTCAGCCTGAACTCACTCGCACCAGGCTCCTGCGAAAAGGTGGAAGGTCGCACGACGGGTTCTACTGCCGCCCTACTCACCACCAAGAAGATTTCTGTGCCAGTGAGTGATATGGGCGATTTCTACACCTCCGTCCTAATGTTG
>JAFXFQ010000208.1 GCA_017520365.1 Clostridia bacterium | reverse complement strand
GCGACAAAATGGCTATCAATCCTTGTGCTACAGACGTTTGGTATTGATGTATATGTTATGTTTGCAATGGGACGTCGAGGGAGCCGTCCCCTACCGACTGATCAATCTACACTTCAAACTACGATTTATCGATGGTATCTTTTGCAGCTTACGTTTATTATTCCCTGATAATACATTAATAAAACAAGCAAAAAAATGTTGCCAAGGAGGCACAAAAATGATAGAATAGCTCTGTTAGGATGTGATCAGCTATGAAGGATAAATTGACAGAAAGCGGTATCAAAGGCCGTCTCGGCTTTCCCTGCACCGTGGAGGTGCTTGACTGCACGCCCTCCACAAACAAGGAAGCGGCAGACAGGATGGCCGATGGCTGCGCCGAATTTCACACCGTTATCGCCCGAAGTCAAACGGGTGGCGAGGGTCGCCTCGGGCGGAGCTTTTTTTCGCCTGCGGACACGGGCATTTATATGAGCACCGTCCTCTACCCCGACACGGAGGATCTAGGGCTTATCACAGGTATGGCGGCTGTTGCCGTTTGCCGTGCCATTGAGAGCATCAGTCTTTCTCCCCGTATCAAATGGGTCAACGACATACTTATCGGCAACAAAAAGGTCTGCGGTATTCTTGCAAGATCCCGTACCAAAAATAACAAGGTCGGTGTCATCCTGGGCATTGGCATAAACGTCTATCCCCCCGGTGGGGGCTTTCCTGAGGATATCACAGCATCTGCGGGGTATCTTGCCGAAAAAGAGGAGACAGGACTTAAAGATATTATTTGCGCATCCGTGCTGAATGCTCTTTACAACGTGCTTGAAAAAGAACCGAGGCAGGACACCTTATGTGCTTACAGAGAACGGTGCGACACCGTAGGCAGGAGCATCAGGGTCATCCCTGCAGGAAACACAGAAAATTCACGAAACGGAAAAGCACTGTATATTGACGAAAGCTACCGACTTGTGGTAGAATATGATGACGGAGAGTGCACTCCTCTCTTTTCCGGAGAGGTCAGCGTCAGAAATAACGATGATTTGCATTCTTAATTTCAAAAAGCAAGAAAGGATCATTCCTATGAAGATACTCAAAATGTACGCCGCTCTGGCTCTTTGCCTTGCGCTTATTCTAAGCTTTGCCGCTTGCAGTAAAAAGGGCGATAACGGCAAGAACCCCGGCGATTCCGACACACCCGCCGCAGACACCACGGTCACAACCGAAGGTATCGTTTATAAGGACGGTGAAACCCTTGGCGGAAACGGCGAAAACGGCGAAAAGAGCGATTTTGTCTTCACGGTCACGGGCGGAAAGCTTGCAGTCACCGACTATACAGGCGCTGACAAGAAGGTCTCCGTTCCCGCAACATTTCAAGGCATGGCTGTTGCCGGCATAGGCGAGCTTGCCTTTGACGGATGCGAAAATATTGAAGCTGTCACCCTGCCCGAGGGAATCATCTACATTGATCCGCAGGCCTTCAGATACTGCAAGAGCCTTAACGAGATCAGCCTCCCTGCTTCTCTTACCGATATTGCGGATGATGCTTTCCTTTACTGTGCAAAGATGAAAACCGTAAAGGTTGCAAAGGACAGCCAAAGCTTCTGCACTGTGGACGGCGTGCTTTTCTCAAAGGACGAGAAGGTTCTCGAATTCTTCCCCAACTGTGTGGGCGGCAGAGACTATCCCATGCCTGAAAAAACAGAAAAGATCGGCGGCGGCGCATTCAGAAGCAGCGACAGACTTGAGCAGATCACGCTCAACGAAGGCCTTGTTGAAATCGGTGCCGATGCGTTCAACTCCTGCATGAAGCTTACAAAAATCGTTATCCCCGATACCGTCACCACCATAGGCGACAGCGCATTCTGGGGCTGCAAGGGCCTTACCGAGATCGTGCTTCCCTCCTCTCTTACCAAAATAAGCGACAAGATGCTCTACGGCTGCAGCGCTATGTCTGATATCACTATTCCCGAAAGCGTTACTGCCATCGGTGCTGAGGCATTTTCAAACTGCAAATCAATCAAAACTCTTTCCCTCCCCACAGGTCTCACAAGCATAGCAAGCGGCGCATTCTCCTACTGCAGCGCTCTTGAGACTATGACCCTCCCCGCAGGGATCACCGTCATCGATACAAGAGTATTCAAGGATTGCAACGCACTTATGAGCATATCCTTCCTTGGTGAGGTGACGACCATCGGTGAGCTTGCCTTTGACAATTGCCAGCTCCTCCAGAATTTCACTCTTCCCCAGTCTGTGACCACTATCGGCAAAAGAGCCTTCTGCGGATGCTTCTGCATCAGAAAGCTCACCGTTGGCGAGAACGTTACGGAAATAGGTATTGCGGCATTCCTCGGATGCGGAAACATTGACGATGCTATGGAAAATGAAAACATTGCCCTTGATTACGAGGGCTTCACCCTGAAATGCACAGAGGGCTCCTACGCGGACACATACGCTCAGGAAAACGGCATTACAGTTGAATATTGAAAAAAGCCCCCCTTCTCGGCAATGTCATTAAGTTAAAATAATGGAAAAAAGAAAGAGCACTTAACAAGGCAAGAAAAAGCCGAGTTAAGTGCTTTTTTGTAATCAAGGCGCAACAAAAAGACAGATGAAAAGTCTGTCAAAAAGTATTGCAAAAAGGGATAAATTAAGGTTCAAAACCGCAGCGGCGGTTTTGCATTTTTATTATAAAGAGTTCGATAAATCGGAGTTTAGCGGTGCTATATTGGTGTGATTGTAGGGACCGGCGTCCCCGACGGTCCGCCTATCTGCACACGTACCGAACTAACATTTATCACGTTTCGTTGCGTTTGCAGCGGACCGTCGAGGACGCCGGTCCCTACAATATACCAATTCCGTCTCCCCTTCAAACTCCGATTTATCTGTTTACAAAGAAATAAAAAAGCGACCGAAAGGCCGCTTTTTTTATATCATTTTTCATTCTTTTCCTCAACTGCTCTGCCTGTAAGGCTGCCTGCGAGGATGATCTTTCTCTCATCGTCTGTGAGTGTGCCGAGAGAGAAGTTGTAGCTATAAACTGTACCGTCTGCCTTTACCAGATAGCCGCAGAGGTCGCTCTTACCTGATTTTACGGCCTCGCGCACACCGGGAAGGATCACCCAGTCGCCGCAAACGATCTCACCGTCGGAGCATCCCTTATTCTTACCGATGGTCATTTCATCGCAGGTAAGGGGGAGCATACCCCAGTTGATAAGATTGGAGCGATAGCGCTTTGTTGCATAGTCGCGGGCAATATTTGCGCTTCCGCCAAGAACTCTCTGGCAGGATGCTGCCTGCTCGCGGGCGCTTCCGTCGCCGGGGCGGACTGCGGTTACAAGGCTGCCGATACCTACTGAGCCGCTGAGAGCGCCGTGCTTTGCCTCAAATGCTGCAAGAGCTGCCTGCATGGATGCATCTGTTTCTGCAAAATCAACAGCCGCATCAAGCTCTTCACCGTAGAACTTCTTTGCCACAGCCGCTACCTTATCCGCTCTTCCAACGTACTCGGGGTCACGTCTGGAAAGGGTGAGGCGGGAGAGACGGTAGGGATTGGAGCGGTAAGAGGAGGACTCACCGGAGGGGATAAGCTCGTCTGTGGTGGTAACGTCATCATCGATAACGGAGGAAACGCCGAGGACGAGGTTATCGTGGAGAGCCTTCATACGGGGCCAATCCTTGATGTTGGGGCCCATACACAGCTCAACGGAGGAGTCGGGCTTATCGTAGCCGAACCATACGCGGTTTTCATATACTGTTGTATCAAACTTATAGTCAGGTGTTGTGTACTCTACGTCAAGCTCGGTCGCCGCTGTGAGAAGGCCGCCGTTTGCCGCTGTCGCCGCGATGCTTCGTGCATCCATAAGAGCGACGGATGCAAACTGTCCCTCGCCGGGCTTTGAGCCCTCACGATTGGGGAAGTTACGGGTGGAGTGACGGATGGAAAGGCCGCCGTTTGCGGGAACGTCACCGGCTCCGAAGCAGGGTCCGCAGAATGCGGTTCTGAGAGTTGCACCCGCCTTCATAAGGTCAGCGGCAACTCCGTTTTCGATAAGGCGGACGAATGCGGGCTGGCTTGCGGGATATGCGGAGAGTGCAAACTCGTCTGCACCTACCCAGCCTGTTTTAAGAATATCAGCTGCAGCGCACATATTGTCAAAGGTACCGCCTGCACAGCCTGCGATAACGCCCT
>JAFXFQ010000207.1 GCA_017520365.1 Clostridia bacterium | reverse complement strand
GCAAGTCAAAAAACAAGTAATTAAAGATCAAAAAAGTTAGAAATCCGCCGAAAACTCGGCGGATTTCACTATTAAATGCGACTTTTTAGTTGCGATTTGGGTCTCTGCCGTACCTTTGTACGCCGACGATACCCAAATCGCCCCTTCTGCATCCTTCTCGACAGCCCGAGTTCAGCTTGTCGATATGTTTATCGACAAGCTGAAAGCTGTTGCAACTTTTGCAACAGCTTTTTCTTTTAATATGCAAATGAAAAAATGAAAAAGGACACCCGAGGGTGTCCTTTAAAGTTTATTAGCTTAATCTGAATTACTCAGCAGCAACAGTCTCGTCGATGAGCTTGATGAGAGCCATCTCAGCTGCGTCACCGCGGCGGGGTCCAAGCTTATAGATCTGAGTGTAACCACCGTTTCTATTAGCGTACTTGGGTGCTACCTGGTCGAAGAGCTTCTTAACTGCGTCTTCCTTAGTGATATATGCGAGAGCTGCACGGCGAGAAGCAAGAGTGTTCTTCTTGCCGAGAGTAATCATCTTTTCAGCCATGGCACGAACTTCCTTAGCGCGGGTGAGAGTGGTCTCGATGGAGCCGTTCTCGATGAGGTATGTTACCATTCCGCGGAGCATAGCGTTTCTATGCGCTGTCTTTCTGCCAAGCTTTCTGGTTCCGGGCATTTGTGTGTCCTCCTTTTCGCAATACTTTGTTTATGAGATCTTTTAGGATCTGCTAAAGTCTTACTCGTCTTCCTTCTTCAGCTCGAGGCCGAGAGAATGAAGCTTTGCGATAACTTCTTCAAGCGACTTCTTACCGAGGTTTCTGACTCTGATCATCTCTTCCTCGGTGCGGTTGACAAGGTCTTCAACCGTATCAATGCCCGCGCGCTTCAAGCAATTGAAGCTACGAACGGACATGTCAAGCTCCTCAATGGTCATCTCAAGCACCTTCTCTTTAACGGTCGCAACGCTTTCAACCATGATTTCAGCGTTCTTCGCCTCATCCGAGAGATCTACGAACAAGTTGAGATGTTCGTTGAGTATCTTGGCGCCATATGAAATCGCTTCCTTTGCTGAGCTTGTGCCGTCTGTAAGAACCTCGATTGTAAGCTTATCGAAGTCTGTGATGTTACCGACACGGGTGTTCTCAACGTTATAGTTTACATTGTAGACGGGAGTATAGATCGAATCGGTAAAGATTGTACCGATAGGTGCAGACATACCCTGATTTTCATCAGCGTAGATCTCCTTGTTTCTCTGCTGAGAAACGTAGCCGCGGCCCTTTGCAAAGGACAGCTCCATATGGAAACGAACATTGTCTCCCAGAGTCGCGATAACGTGATCGGGATTGAGGATCTCGATATCCGCATCCTGCTTGATGTCACCTGCAGTAACAACGCAAGGACCGGTTACGTCGATCATTGTGTTCTTCTCCTGTACGGAGTGGAGCTTTGCGGTAATGCCTTTTACATTAAGAACGATCTCTGTAACGTCTTCCTTCACACCGTCGATGGTGGAGATCTCATGGAGAACGCCGTCGATCTTAATGCTTGTTACAGCATACCCGGGCAGTGAGCTCATAAGCACACGGCGCAGGGAGTTTCCGAGAGTGATGCCGTAGCCTCTCTCAAGAGGCTCGACTACGAATGTAGCTTTCTCGCCACCTTCGCTCACGTCCAATGTAACAATATTGGGCTTTTCTATTTCGATCATTGCAATAACCTCCTAATTATATGTTTATTTCCGTTGCAGAAGCATACGGAATCTGCATCTTGTAACTTGCGGTTTTACACGGAGCTGCCTTGACTCCGACGGTAATAACCGACCGCAAACAAGATGTGAGGCAGGTTATTACGTTATTACTTGGAGTAGAACTCGACGATGAGCTGCTCGTTGAAGTCAAAGTCAACGTCATCTCTTGCGGGGATAGCGATAACCTTTGCACTTGCAGCATCTACGTTGAACTCGAGCCACTTAGGAGCATTGGTGTTTGCCATGTTCTCCATAAGGCCCTTGATCTTCTCACTGCCACGGCTCTTTTCCTTGAGAGCTACAACATCACCAACCTTGAGGATGATGGAGGGGATGTCAGCCTTTTTGCCGTTGAGTGTGAAGTGTGCGTGACGAACGAGCTGACGAGCTTCCTTACGGCTGCTTGCGAGACCCATTCTGTATACTACGTTATCGAAGCGGCGCTCGAGAAGGGAGAGAAGGTTTTCACCTGTGATGCCTTCCTTCTTATCTGCTGCTACATAGTACTTCTTGAACTGCTTCTCCTGAACACCGTAGTAACGGCGTGCAGTCTGCTTCTCTCTGAGGTGCTGACCATACTCCTTAACGGACTTACGGCCTGCGCCGTGCTGACCGGGAACAGTTGCGCGTCTGTCAAGTGCGCACTTGTCGGAAAGGCAACGGTCGCCCTTAAGGAAAAGCTTCTTTCCTTCTCTTCTGCAAAGCTTGCAGGAAGGTCCAGTATATCTTGCCATACCTTTTGTTCCTCCTTACTGATTATACACGGCGGCGCTTGGGAGGGCGGCAACCGTTATGAGGGATAGGTGTTACGTCCTTGATGAGAGTAATGTTGAGACCTGTGGTCTGGAGAGCACGGATAGCTGCCTCTCTACCTGTACCGGGGCCCTTTACATATACTTCAACAGTCTTCATGCCATGCTCCATTGCGATCTTTGCTGCAGTCTCTGCTGCT
>JAFXFQ010000206.1 GCA_017520365.1 Clostridia bacterium | reverse complement strand
CCAGCAGTATACGCCTGGGGCTTCTTATATCTGCTGCATTAATATATTCTTCGTCCTTTTCCGAGACATATATTCTGCAGGCAAGAGAAGTGGCGGGAGAAAACTCTTCTTTGTAAAGTGGGCCGTGGGTACCGAACCATATATGGTCAGCCGTGGTAAGATCGGCATCGGGAATAGCTTCGGCGTAGCCGCCTCCGTAATAGTCAAATCTTTCGTCGTTGCCGACAATACAAACATTGATGATGGGCTGTACAGAGCGGTCAATAAACAAGGGCTTATGATTTTGCACGATAGCATCACCGAATGGAATGTCCGCTCCATATTCATAAATCTTTACTTTAACGCCTAAGCTCTTGCATACGTCGATCAGTTCCGATGAAGCAGGCGAGCTGTTGTCGGGAAGCATTACTGTTCTTATTATGTTGTTTTCCAGTAGCTTTTGGATCGTTGAAGGATGGCTGTTGTGAACGTGGGTAAGCATCAGCACCTCGATCTCTGTGAGGCCCTCATCCTTCACCCGTTCAAGGCTTTGCCTGAGTATAGGCATATATCCGTTGCCTATATCAATTATCATTGCCCGATTCTCAGAAGTGATAACAATTGCATCGCTGTCCTTGTGGTTTTCCATGGAAACGGCAATGCTTTGTGCACCCGGCAAACGGTACAGTGCACACGAGATGCCGAAGGAAAGAACGAGAACGGCAAGAACTGCACCTGATATAAGCTTCTTTTTCTTTTTAGTAACGCAAAATATAATTACAGCCAAAAAGATAAGAATTACAAAAACCGGCGCAAGAGGATTGTCAATGCTTGCGGTGATCCCTCTTAATTGTGACAGCGAACTGCTGAGATACAGAACAAGGTCAATTATGACGTTCAGTATATATGATATAACATTGAAAAACGTTGGTGCAGGGGTAGTCAGCAACAAAAAAGGTGACAGCCAAAGTATGAACGTGGCAAGAAGAGAGAAGAGTGGGCTTGTCAAAGGAGAAATAAGCGATACCGTGCCGAAATATAGCCATTCGAGAGGCAAGAGAAACAGCACTACTGTGACGGTCATAACAAAAGGCGAAAAGGTTGCGGTCAATGCAGAAGTAAGCCTTGACGGCGTTTTTTCTTCAATGTCATTCCTTTTATTCAACAAAAGCAAAAGAGCCATAACCGAGAAAAAGGAAAGCTGAAGACCTATATCTGCAGAGGCATATGGGTCAGTAATGCATATTATGAATACTGATACGCCCAGATTTGTAAAGCTGTCCGCACTTCTTTTGAAAAGAGATGCCGCTATCATTAAAAGAAGCATTATTCCCGCTCGCATTATGGATGGGGAAAAGCCTGTGATGAGCATATAAAAGATAACGGTACAAATACAGACAGGCTTTTTGAGACGCCTGCTCAGTGCGCCGAAGACGGTGGCTGAAATCGCACAGATGATACTCAGATGCATACCTGAGATGGCCAGGATGTGAGAGATACCCAGGCGAGAAAAGTCTCTTCGGACAGTTTTGTCAATGTCAGAGCGTGTTCCCAGAAGCAGAGCTGAAACAAAGCGACCGTTTCTATTGCCCAAGGCTTTCAAAAATATGTTGCGTAGGCTCTCCCTGATCCTTGTTATCTGTTGGGTGAATGAGGGTGGTCCGTGAGAGAGCACTTCTGCTCTGTCGGCTGTGGCAACAAGAGTTATTCCATCAGAAAGAAGATATCTTCTTTCGTCATAATTCTCATTAGCGCTTGGCAGGCGGAAGGTTGCGCTGAACTCTATTCTGTCACCTACCTCCATAGGTACGTACGCTGTCAGTCTGCACTTGAATGTGCCGTATATACGTGTTTCGTCCACCTGTACGTTATAAAGACCGTAGTAACCGCTTTCGGTAAGCTTTTCAGTTACGGTGGCGGTAACTGTTTCTTCCTTGTCTGCAAGAGCAGTCTTGCTTTTCAGGTCAACTGAGTAGACCTTATGTGAGTGAATCGATGCGAGAGCTGCACCTGCTAAAAGAAAGCATACAGCTGTTGCGGTGGCTGACACATATGACCTTTTACGAAAAGGCTTAACAGCCAGCTTTAAAATGAGGGATAAAATAAGTGCTGATAAAAATACAACCGCAGACAAGAGCCTTTCAGCCGTGTCTGCGGTGAATAGGTAACAGGAAAAGGCAAAATAAGTGCAGGTGAATATTGCTAAAGGCCGTAGAATTACAGCTTTCATCAGATTATTCGTGTCGCTTGAGTATCTCTAGCTCCTTCATAAAGGTCTCAACGTCCTTGAATTCACGGTAAACAGAGGCAAAACGGACGTAAGCAACTGCATCGCGCTCTCTAAGCTTTTCCATAGAGATCTCTCCAATCTCGGAGGAGGTGATCTCACGCCTCAGAGAGTTGTTGATCTCCGCCTCGATCTCATTTGCAAGAGACTCAGCATTAACAGGTCGCTTCTGGCAAGCGCGGAGAAGGCCGGAGAGGAGCTTGTTCTTGTCAAAGAGCTCCTTTGTACCGTCCTTTTTGATAACGACGGGCTGAAATGCGTCAATAACCTCGTAGGTGGTGAATCTGTTGTGGCAAGCAAGACATTCACGACGGCGGCGGATGGAATTGTTTTCCTCCACAGGACGGGAATCTACTACCTTGATATCTTCAGATGCGCAGGAAGGACACTTCATATATTAAACCTCCGATTGTGTTAGTAAATTATCTCAAGCATTTCGCTTGAGGGAGCAGAAAGAAAGCTCAGCACTGTGCTTTCGATGTTCTCATCGGCGTCGACTCTTTTAGAATTTATGCCGTATGCACGGGCGAGGAGAGAAAAATCGGGAGTATCTCCGAGGAGATACTTACCGCCCTTACCTGCCTCCATATCGTTGACCATGCCCAGGGCACGGTTGTTCATTATTATTATCTTAACCGGAACAGGGCACTCAGAAAGGATGCCCAGCTCCTGCAGTGTCATCTGAAAGCCTCCGTCTCCGGCGATGAGTATCATTCTCGTTGTGCTGTCGAAGCTTTCGCTATCGCCTGCGGCAAAGGAAGCACCGATGGCAGCCGGAAGGCCGAAGCCCATTGCACCGAGGCCGCCGGAGGTGATAAAGGAACGCTCGCCGAATACTGTAATGATACGGGCTGCATCTGTCTGCACGTTGCCGACATCAGTAATGATGCGGCTCTGTGTGCTTTCATTTTCGTATTTGCGGATGGCCTTATATACGGGGTCGGTCTTTGATCGGATGGTTGGCTCAGATTTTATGTACCAGGAGGAGAAGCGCTCCTTGAGTGAAGGAGAAAGTCCCTCGCCGATATCGGAAAGACAGGAAAGAAAATCAGCGCTGTCAGCACATATGGGAAGATAGACTTTCAGATTTTTGTTAAGCTCCGCTGAGTCTATATCACAGTGTACTACAGTGCGGCTTCTGCCGAAGGCCTCAAAATCGCTGACGGTCCGGTCGGAAAAACGACAGCCTATTGCGATGAGTAGGTCACATTGATTGAGCACCGTGTTTGCAGAGGAGTTTCCGTGCAGGCCTGCCATACCAAGCAGATTGTCAAATCCCTTGCCCGAAATGCCCTTGCCCATCATGGTTACCACGCATGGAATACCGCTATTTTCGCAAAACTCCTTTAAAAGATGAGATGCACCTGCTGAAACCACGCCTCCTCCCGCAAGAACAAGGGGGCGGTGGCTGGATTTAATGACCTCTGCCAGCTTTGTCAGAGATGCCTCAAGGGGATATGGATTTACACGTTTTCTGGGAAGCAGACACTCGAATTCAAAGGATTCCGGTGAGAGCTGAGCGTCAAAAAGATCGGATGTGATATCTACGAGAACGGGGCCCTGTCTGGGGCTGTTAGCAATGCGCCATGCCTCTTCAAGATCGCGGGGGACCTCGTCCTTTTCGGTCACAAGATAGTTGTGCTTTGTAACAGGGATAGTGATGCCGAGAATGTCAGCTTCCTGAAACGCATCACGGCCGATATATCGGCTGGGAACCTGTCCTGTGATAACGAGAAGGGGCGCTGAGTCAAGGCTTGCGTCTGCAATGCCCGTTATAAGGTTTGCAGCACCGGGGCCGCTGGTGGCAATACAAACGCCTGCCCTGCCGGTTGCCTTGGCATAGCCTGCAGCTGCATGGATGGCACCCTGCTCGTGGCGGGTAAGCACTACTCTTACAGAGCTTTCGCAAAGAAGCGCATACAGTCGCAAAACGTTGGCGCCGGGATAGGCAAAAACAGTATCGACACCCTTGGCCAGGAGAAAATCTATAATATATTCGGATACCGTCATTAATAGAACCTCGATACACTTATATAGAATACATTATACACTATCTGTGCCTGTAATGCAAGAGAAAAATACATTATATTGTGGTTTATATGCAAAAACGGGGCAATAACTGTATGTATTCAGGACTTGAAAGGGTTTGTTGATAAAATGACTCATATACAGAGGAAAAAACAGAAAAGTTTGTATGCAAATACCATTGAATTTTATCGAATGCGGTAGTAAAATTAATATAGAGAAAAAAGGAGGTCGCAGAACTATGGCACGAAAAAAATACATAATTATTCTTTCGCTTCTTTTAGCCGCATCTGCGGTCTTCACACTTTTTCCCAGGTTTAAGCAAACAAATCTTGGAAAGGGCGTTTTATCCAGCATTGGACTTAATATAATAGAACTCCCCGAAACGAGCGGAGAATCATCAAAATCCGAAGCGCCCGAAACAGAGGCACCTGAAACAGAGGCACCCGAAACGGAGGCGCCCGAGACGGAGGCGCCCGAAACGGAGGCGCCCGAAACAGAGGCGCCCGAAACGGAAGCACCCGAAACGGAAGAACCCGAAACGGAAGCGCCCGAAACGGAAGCACCCGAAACGGAGGCGCCCGAAACGGAAGCGCCCGAAACGGAGGCGCCCGAAACGGAAGCGCCCGAAACAGAGGCGCCCGAAACGGAGGCGCCCGAAACGGAGGCACCTGAAACAGAGGCACCTGCTGAAAAGGAACCTATGGTTCTTGATCCTTTGGATCCTTCCGAGTTTGATAACTCCTTGTTTATCGGTGATTCCCGAACAATGGGTCTCCTCTATTACGGAAAGCTGGGAGAAGCGGATGTGTTTGCTACCCACGGAATGACAGTATTCCGTGCTTTCACACAGGAAATTGAAGTGAAGAGTGCAGGACTTACCACTCTTGAGCCTCTTCTTCAGTCCAAGAGTTATGACAGAGTGTACATAATGTTAGGCATCAACGAGATAGGAAGCAGCATTGAGGGTATTATGCCCAAGTATACCGAGCTTGTTTCAAGGATCCGTGAGACCCAGCCTGAAGCTACCATATACGTTTGTGCAAACCTTCACATAGCGTATAGCAAGTCTTCTGTGGACAGTGTTTATAACAACACCCGTCTCAATGCTATCAACGAATTTGCAAGCACTCTTGCCGATGGCGAGAAGATCAAGTATCTTGACATCAACGAGTATTTCGATGATGAAAACGGATGTCTCCCCGAGGAGTACACAACGGATGGATTCCATCCCGGACCTCCTCAGTACAGAACATGGGTACAATGGCTTTGTACCGTATGCTGAAAGCTGCTGCCGTGCTCGGCAGCAGCTTTTTGTTATCTAAAAAAAAGGAAAGCCACCCGAAAACGGGTGGCTTTCCAATAGTTATGGATTCAAATAATCCTTAAGGAACAGAATTGCCTCTCGGTAGCCCTCAAAGCCCTTGCCGCAAATAGTTTTTTTTGCAACCATTGATACATATGAGTGGCGGCGGAATTCCTCGCGGGAGTTAACGTCTGAGAGATGCACCTCAGCGGTGGGAATGGCAACCGACTTCAGGGCATCCAGGATAGCTACGGAGGTGTGGGTATACGCTGCGGGATTTATAACGATTCCGTCAAAAACTGCGTATGCCGCCTGGATCTCGTCTACTATAGCACCCTCGTGATTTGATTGGAAGAGCTTGCATTCAATTCCCTCACCGTTGCAAACGTCGGTGCAAAAGCTGCAAAGGGCAGAGTAGCTCTCTTTTCCGTATATATCAGGCTCGCGAAGGCCCAGCATATTAAGATTTGGGCCGTTTATTATCAGAAGTTTCATCAATTTTTTCTCTTTTCTTAAGATTCAGGTGAAGGGTCTTGGCAATGGCGACAGCCGTTGGATTGATCCCGAGGTTAAGTATTTTCACATCTGACCAAGCCTTGTACATAGGGCCTCGCTGTTTCCATAGATCCTCGGCAGAGCTGGTTGCGGAAAGGGGGCGTCCCTTAGTTGCGAGCATTTCGATATTGCGTGAGATAAACACGACTGTGGAGTTTTGCCTCAAAAGATCTCTGTTTTCCTCGCGGGTAACGATACCTCCTCCGCAGGAGATGATGCAGCCGCTTTCCTTTGTGAATTTTTCAGTGACCAGGGTCTCAAGTCTGCGAAATTCATCCTCGCCCTCAGATGCAAATATTTCGGGAATAGTTTTTCCGGCGTGTTTCACGATTTCTGCATCGATATCCACAAACCTTCTTCCCGTAAGTGCGGCAAGCCGTTTGCCGATGGTGGATTTTCCGCATCCCGGCATACCGATGAGGGTGACGTTTTTCATCATGGCCGCCACTTTCTTTTCTACAGTTGAGATAAGCCTTTCATCCATCCTTTTGTTAAAGAACATACCGCTTGCAAGCACAGCCTGAGCCACAAGCATATGAAGACCGCCCATAGCCTTTACTTTGCGCCGCTCTGCTTCAAGGATGAGGGCTGTCTTTTGGGGATTGTAGATCAGATCGAGCACTCCCGAAAGCTTTGTGAATGCAGAAAGGCTGACAGGGCTTTCTCCGCAATTCGGGTACATACCGACGGGGGTCGTGTTTACGATAACGTCTGCATCGGAGTGCTTCGAAATATTTTCGTAATTATCCTCACCGCTTCGGGATATGACGATGACAGATCCTGCATTTAGATCGGAAAGAACTGCCTGAACGGTGAGTGAGGCGCCTCCGCTGCCGAGAACGAGGACCTTTTTGCCCGCTATACGAATGCCTGATGCCTTCACAAGAGACAAAAATCCTCCGTAGTCGGAGTTGTCACCGAAAAGGGTGCCGTCATCGCGGCGCACCACAACGTTGACACTTCCGATGCGCTGTGCGCGGGTCGAAAGGCAGTCAAGATAAGGTATAACGGTCTTTTTGTAGGGAATTGTAACGTTAATTCCCTTAAAATCACCGTTTTTTATGAAGTCCTCCACCTGGTGGGGGGCTTTTTCTATGAGAGAATACTCATAGTCCCCAAGCATTGAGTGAATAAGAGGCGAATAGCTGTGGGGGAGGTGTTCGCCCAAAAGTCCGTATTTCATAGTAGTTTTGTTTTACCTTGGATATAAGGGTGTTTTTTGCGATAAAGTGAAATCCTTTTTTAAAAGCGATCGGTGAGACTGTATGCAGTTATTTAAAAGGGCAGACACAGCGTTTTAAAAAATGCTTGTTACGGTTCCGCCCAGTCGGCGGAAATCCTCAAAAAACGATGGATAGGATTTGTTTACTGCGTTTGAGCCCAGAATCGTAACGTCGCCGCAAACGACAGATGCGATAGCCGCCGCCATTGCAATACGATGGTCTCCCGAAGCGTCCATTGTTGCGGGATGAAGCTTTTCGGGGGCGCCCTTTATGCGAAGACCATCCTCTGTTTGCGATACAGAGGCTCCCATTGCACGAATGAGCGTAGCGGTGGTGCCTATCCTGTCGCTCTCCTTCAGGCGGAGGCGTGAGGCATTATATATGACGGTGGTCTTTTTTTGTGCCGCCGCTACGACAGCAATTATCGGTACAAGATCGGGCACATCCTCTGCATCGATAAATATTTTACTTTCGCTTGATGTCAGCTTGTCCAGAAGCGATGATATAGCACGGTCTCCCTGCAGAGAGTCATGTGCAAGACCCGTCACCGTAAGAGGTGCGCCGAGGGCGGCTGCAGAAAGCCAGAATGCGGCGTTTGACCAATCGCCTTCAACGGAAACGGAACCGGGGGAGCGGTATTTCTGTTTGGCGGGTATCTGGTATCCGTCTTTTGTTTCGTTTATTTTTATTCCGTAGGCACGAAGTGCTGAAAGGGTCATATCCACGTAGGAGGGTGACTCCCGTCTGCCTGTCAGGATTATTTGTGAATCCTCCTCACAAAGAGGGAGGGCAAAAAGAAGCCCCGATATAAACTGAGAGGAAACGTCGGCCTTGAGGGTATATGTACCTCCCCTCAGCTTTCCCGAAACGAGAAGAGGGCTTTCTCCCTCAGGTGACATACGGGCGCCGTGCTTTTCAAGCTCTCCGTAAAGGGGAGAGAGGGGGCGGGAGGGGAGCTTGCCTTTCATATTAAGTCTTGCAGTGATACCGAGGGCGCAGATAACGGGTAGAAGAAATCTCAGGGTAGAGCCTGATTCCTTACAATCGATAACTGCTCTTTCGGGATGGCGATATGGGCTTGCGTAATATGTACCGCCGGTATAGGTAAGCTCACAGCCGAGAGCAGAGAGACATTCTGCCGTTGCGCTGATATCCTCGGATACAGTTTCGCAACGTATCTGAGACGGGTCGCCTGAGAGGGCGGCGCAGATAAGAAGTCTGTGAGCCATGGATTTGGACGCTATGGCCGGTATTGTACCGTGAAGCTCCTTGCCGTTAACAGTCAATTTCATTTAATAATATACCTTTTTTTAAGGATGGGACTGGCTTTATAGGTGAATCATTGAGAATGAAGCGATCTCGTGTGTCTCTAAACAAAAATCACGCAGCAATGCTGCGTGAAGATATCGTTTATTATGAAGCTTATCTGCATCATTGTTGCATACCATTGCATTTATATACAATAATTATACCTCTCTTTATTTCCTCTGTCAATGTTTTTTTGATCCCCTTATTATTTTTCCTTTTTCGCAAAGGAAAAACTGTATAAAAAAGGAGTGGCAAGGTAAAAATACGAATAGCCCGAGAAAAGAAAGGAAGCGTACAAATGAGTAATAATTCAAGAAGAAAAAAGATCGACAGACAAAGTCTGTACGTTACTGTGGTGGTGCTACTTATGATGGCGGCAATTATCGCTGCTATTGGTGTGTCTCTTGCAAAAAGCAAAAGCATTATTGAAGAAACGCTGGAAAGTGCACGGGCCAACAGAAAGGAAACATCATCTCCCGAAATTGAGCTGGAAGCGAATTTTGATCTTTACGATACGGAAGATGTATTCCGTGATGATAATGATACCAATGCACCCGAGACGGAGGGAGACAGAGAAACGCAGAGCCCTGACTCTTCTGCCGGCGAACCCGATACTGAAGATGCTGAAGGTGCATCAGGTGAGGCCCCCTCGCTTCTTCCGGAGTTTTCTGCGCCCGTGGCAGGTGAGGTCATAAAGCCCTGCAGTCTTGAAACTCCCGTGTTTTCTCAGACAATGGACGATTACCGTACCCATACGGGTGTGGATCTGTATTGCCCTGTTGGAGAAAACGTGTATTGTGTTGCCGACGGTACCGTTCTTGAGGTCTGGGATGATCCCCTTATGGGCATGAGTGTTTCCGTTGAGCATTCAGGTGGGGCCGTATCCGTTTATCAAGGTCTTTCAGATACTGTTGCCGAGGGAATAGTGCCCACTCTCCCCATTGAGCGCGGTCAGGTCATCGGCACAAACGGAGATACCGCCCTTATAGAGATAGCTGAGGAGAGCCATATTCATTTTGAGCTTACTGTGAACGGAGAAAAGGCAGATCCCTGCGATTATATTGATTTTTCCTCTTCTCCCACATACGAAGGGTAACAAGAAAGGCAGACACCTCAGGTGTCTGCCTTTTCTTGTCAGAATTTTTAATCATTCCATAGCGGGCTCAGGACCGAGAAGCTCGATAACAACGCTTCTTCTGGAGCCGCCGGGGAAGAAGTAGTATGCAGGGTTGCCCGCGTCAAGGTCGAACACCTCGGGAACTTTTGCATGATATTCTGTATAGGAGCTTACTGTCATACCTGTGTTGAGGTAGTACTCAAGGAAGCTGTCAGCACGCTTCTTGTATTCTGCTCTCTGCTCCTCTGTACCGTTAACGTAGTGGTCAAGGTATGTTGCGCCGAGACCGAGGATCTCGAATGCGTAGAAGAGGTTGTTGAGCTTTGTTGTTGTGTATCCGGAGTTTGTTGTGAGAGACTCGTCGTGCTCCTCGATTGCTGCGAGAATGAGGTTTCTCATTGTCTCGTAGTTTTCGTTCATATATACAACGGAAACGAGGTCGTATGCACGGTCGTAGTTACCGATGTAGCAGTAAGAGGAGTTCTGATTTCCGCCCTCAAAGCCTACTGCATTACCTGCTTCCTCATACATCTGGATGAGCTGGTAAATGTTTTCCCAGCCGCGGCCGTAGCAAGAGTAGAGATAGGATTTGAGCGCCTCCTCATACTCCTCAAGAGTCATGCTGGGGTCAAACATAACCTTGGATGCAAGGTATGCCTTTACGTTCTCGAAGAGATAGCCCTTACCGCCGCTTCCCTCATAGAAGAAGCCGTCAACACCGTGCTCGAAGCACCACTTGATGTCATAGAAGATGGTGTAGAAATTGGGAATATCAACGAACCAGAAGTAGTGAGATTCGGGATAGTACCAAAGCCAGATCTCAGCACCGGTCTGCTCGCAGAGATCATCCCACTGATCGATTCTTTCCTCGAAATCGGAGTTGGGGAAGCCGAAGAATGTGCCTCTCTCGCACTCATCGCTGCCGAGGTAATGGTTAGCGCAGTTGAAGCCTGCGAGAACGACAACGAGGTGCTCGTCGGGAAGAACGTCAATGGGCATCTCTCTTGTGTATGTCCAGGAGAGAACGTCAAGACCGGGGTAGTATGCTTGAATATCGCGGGCACCCTTGTTTGCAAGCTCAAGATAGAGGCCTGTGCCTGTCTTTTTCTTGATCTCTGCGTTACACTTTCTGCAGGTGCACCAGTTTGCATTGTCGTTAATAGAGAAGGAGTAGCAGTTTGTCTTATCCTGATACTTGATGGGGTAGCCTCTTGCCTCTATCATTCTGATGGTATAGAGGAATCCGGTGAAGAGGGTATTGTAATCCTTTTCGCTTGTTGCGCAGGGCTCCCACTCTGTTTCGCTCTTGACCTCACCGGTCTGGAGTCTTGCGAAGTATTCATCCTCGGTGGAATCCTCGTATACGTCAATAATACCTGTACCCATTTGCCAATAGTAAGCATAGGAGTGGATGTTGTTAAATACGGGGCCAACGAAGTCACCGTAGTACTCAACGCTTCTCTTTTCGTTCTTATAAGCGTAAGACTGGGTACCGTTGAGTCTGCGGGCAAGGTAGCCTGCCTCACGGTTGCCGGAGGGGAATGTGGACTTTGTGTGTCTGAAGCGGAAGGGGGGAACAAATGTCTTTTCTGTGCCCTCCTCGATATCAACGCTTCTCTGCTTGTAGCTGAAGGTGTGTGTTCCGATAAGGAAGTTGAAGCCGAGATACTCTTCAATGATCTCGTAAGCAGCATACATACAGCCTCTGTGAGTGCCGTAGATGTAGAGAGAACCGTCCTTGACCTCGTACTTGTAGCCCTCGTGGCCAAGCTCCTGACCGAGCTCAGACTCGTCTGCAACGCTGTTCACATAAATAGCGTTTGCACCGGAGGCTGTGCCTCTTTCAATGGGAAGAGCGTAGCCGGTAGCATATTTAACGTACTCGTAAATAAGCTCGGTGGCAAAATAGAGGTTGGAATCATAGGAAGCGTCCTCGGGGATAACGATGGAGAAATCGCTGATGGATACGCCGCCGATGGTGAAATTGTAAAGCTGCTTGTCTCCGCCAAAATCTGCGAGAGACTTCTTTCCGGCAAGGCAGGTCTTCATAGAGTATGAGTCCATAGCAGTAAGCTTGCCGTCTGCATCAAAGTCTGCCGCTTCGAAAAGGACCTGGTTCGCAGCCGCACCGGAGAGGTCGAGCTTTAGTGTAAGAGAGTCAGCCGCGTTGAAGGACCCGTCGCTGTTGACGTCTCCGAGAGAGAAGGTCTCGTCCTTCATAATGGTCTGAGTGAGAGAGAGATTGTCCTCATCAAGCTCCTCGGGGTTATACTGCGCAGCTCCGACGGTGGTGGCCAGCGTGGAGATCAGCATAACTGCACACAGAACGAGTGATACGATCTTTTTCATGTTTTTTTCCTTTCTTGGCCCAAATCGGGTCGTGCTGAAATTTGGATTTTTGTAATTATTCAAAAAAACAAACAATTACCGATACTATAACAATTTTATCATAAAATCATACCGTTTTCTATTGAAAAATCATTCACTTATATGTTAAAATCATAACAATAGGAGGTGATACTATGACGTATGAAATATACTCTATAGACAGATTGCCGGGGATAAGCGTTTTATCAATGGGATGTGCCTATGAGCCGGAATCCACAAGGAGCGGTCCGATACTCAGAAACGCTTTTGTTATACACTATTGCATCTCCGGCCATGGATATTATCTCGGCAACAAAGTGAGCGCGGGACAGGGTTTTATCTTCCTTCCCGGCACCACGGTGAACTATTACCCCTCGCAAAGTGATCCATGGAAATATCTGTGGTTTATCATAGATACTCCCGATCCCGAATTCTTTTTGAAGTATTACGAGCTTGATCGAAGCACGGGCATTTTCACATATGATTTTACAGACGTCCTTGAGGAGCAGTACAGAAACATCTGCAGAAGCCGTGTCTTTTCCGTTGATCCGGTGGAGAGTCTCCTTGTTTATCTCAATATACTTAATCGCCACTCGGCGTCAAAAGCAGTCAGCAGTAAGGCAGCAGTATATGCAAAATCCGCAAAAGATTTTATAGAGACAAATTACCACCGTCGTCCCACCATATCGGAGCTTGCAAAGCATCTTAACATAAGCCAGTCGTATCTCTACCGTGTATTTTCCGAGGAATACGGAGTTTCTCCAAAGGAATATCTGAACAGCTTTTGTATGGATCAGGCAAAAAAGCTCCTCCGCACGGGAGACCTGAATGTCTCCCAGATCGCAGCATCCGTCGGATACAGTGACGTTCTTGCCTTTTCCGCATTTTTCTCCAAGCGCAAGGGCTGCTCTCCCACTGCGTACAGAGAGAGGACCAAAAAGGCGGCTGACAGTGAGAACGAGCTGAGTCGGAAGAGTAAATAAAAGGCAAAAACTGTTGATTTTACAGTTTTTCGGTGATATAATGGACTAAAGAACAAAGAAAGGAAGTATTCACCAATGAACAACAAAGTACTTGTAGAAACCAGCGCACGCCACGTGCATCTTTCCGCTGCAGATATCGAAACACTTTTTGGTGCAGGCGCAACGCTTACACATAAGAAGGACCTTAGCCAGCCCGGTCAGTTTGCTTGCGAGGAGAGAGTAACTCTCGTAGGCCCCAAGAAGTCTATTGCAAACGTTATAATCCTCGGACCTGCTCGTCCCGCAACACAGGTTGAGGTTTCTTATACAGATGCAAGAACTCTCGGTGTTGCAGCTCCCGTTCGTGAGAGCGGCGACGTTAAGGGCAGCGCACCCTGCAAAATCGTAGGACCTTGCGGTGAGGTTGAGATCGCTGAGGGCGTTATCGTTGCTAAGCGTCACATCCATTTCACACCCGAAGAGGCTGCTGAGGCAGGTGTTGCCGATAAGGAGATCGTATCTGTCAAGATCGAGTCCAATGACAGAACCACCGTATTCGGTGACGTTGTAGTTCGTGTTAACCCCAACTTCGCAGGTGCTATGCACATCGATACAGATGAGGCTAACGCTGCCTGCGCATTCGGCCTCTGCTACGGCGAGATCATTAAGTAATTTAAAACGCATATACTAAAAACGGCTGCTGAACGGCAGTCGTTTTTAGTATTGAGAGGTAGAAAGCTATGTTCAGATATAACAGACACGTTTGGCAAAGTGACGTGCTGGAGCTTGCGGGCGTAGGCCACGGCTTTTCAACGAGAGAAGGCGGTGTTAGTACCGAGGCTCATACGAGCTCCATGAATACGGGCTTTTACAGAGGCGACAGCGACGATACGGTGCGTGAAAATATACGCCTTTTGTGCTCTTATGCCAATATCTCCGAAAATGTTGTGGGAACACCGCAGATACATTCTGCAGAGATACGTGTTGTGGGCAGAGAAAACGGCGGAGAGGGCATATTTCGTGATGTGCCTTACCCCTGTGACGGATTTGTTACTGAGGAAAGAGGAGTAACTCTGCTTATTCGTGTGGCAGATTGCGCTCCGGTCCTTCTTTTAGGAATACGCGGAGACGGCTCTCCCGTGGTGGGTGCAGTCCACGCCGGTTGGAAGGGCACGGCCCTCGGTATTGCTCCTAAGGGCGCAAAAATGCTGTTTGATATGGGGGCAGAGAGGGTTTTGGCTGCCATTGGTCCCTGTATTCATGAGTGCTGCTTCAACGTGTGGCCCGAAAGGCGGGATGAGCTTATCTCCCTGCTCGGACGGGAGATGGCGGAGAGGCATATAACAAAGCGGGGAGACGAATTTTTCGCGGATATCGTAGGAATCAACGCAGAGCTCCTTTACGGTGCCGGCGTTGAAAAGGTGGATATCCTACCCGAGTGCACTCAGTGTAATCCGGCCCTTTATCATTCTCATCGCGCTACCGGCGGTGTTCGTGGTACTATGGGTGCCGTGATTGGAATAACCGAATAAGAAAGCCTCCCCTTTCAAGGGGCGGCTCAGCTTGTCGTAAAGGATGCAGAAGGCGCGATTTGGGTATCGTCGGCGTACAAAGGTACGGCAGAGACACAAATCGCAACTAAAAAGTCGCATTTAATAGTGAAATCCGCCGAGTTTTCGGCGGATTTCTAACTTTTTGATCTTTAATTATTTGTTTTCTTGATCCATCTTTTGTCGCGGCTTTTGTTCTGCGCCTTTTTCGACAGTCTGAAAGCCTCCCGTGAAGGGAGGCTTTTGATTATCATTTCTGTGAGCCTGTGGGATCTACAATACTGTATCCTACGTTTACAAGGTGGTCTGCAACACGCTCAAGTCCTGCAACAACGGAGGCATAATAAGGGCCAACGTCCGGACGGCATCCACCGTCGGCCAGTCTTGCATAGTGCTTTGACATAAGGGACTTCTTCATACCGTCAACTCCCTCCTCAAGGCTTGTAAGGTCGGAAAGCTCTTCCTTATTGAGACGGTCAAAGGCATCCTTGGAAAGCTCGAACATTTTCATAACTCTTTCCTTCATTTCTAAAACACCCGCCTTGCCTGCATCCGAGAAGGTGATCTTTTTGTCCTTCATCTCAATGCCTATCTCGTGGAAGTTTTCTGCGTGGTCACCGATTCTTTCAATGTCGTTGAGAACGTGGAAGTAGGAACCGATGACAGCCTCGTCGCTTGCCTCTACGTCTGCGGAGAGCATAATAAGGAACCGTGTGAGAGCCTTGTTTGTGAAGTCGATTATTTTTTCGTTGCTTGCGATCTTTTCGCTGTGCTCAACGGAGCCTGTCTCCATCGCAACAAAGGAAAGACGTGTGTTTTCCTCAGCAACGCTGAGCATATAGTCCACTTCCTTCTT
>JAFXFQ010000205.1 GCA_017520365.1 Clostridia bacterium | reverse complement strand
GTAATTCAACTAAAAATCAAAGTCATATTAAAGAAATCCCCTGATTATCAGGGGATTTCAAGCTTTTCGCCCTTTCAAGCCCTGTCGTACCTTTGTACGCCGACGGGCTTGAAATGACGAAATCTGCATCCTTTACGACAGTCCGTGTCAGCTTGTCGATAACTTTATCGACAAGCTGAGAAATCCGCCAATATTGGCGGATTTCTGTGTTATATTAATTTTTGAATATCGGGAAAGGGGGAAAGGCTTCTCTTGAGGATACCGTGGAGTGCGGCTATTGCCGTTCCGTAATTAGTCATGGGTACATCGCAGTCCTTTGCTATACGGTTTCGGTAACGCATTTCCTTTTCTGTCAGCATACACCCTCCGCAATGGATCACAAGCTTGTATTGGAAAACGTCGTCAGGGAACGTGTTGCCGGAGGTGAATTCAAAGGAAGGCTCACAGTTACATCGCTCTTTTATCCATCCCGGTAGCTTAACGCTACCTATGTCGCCACATTGACGGTGGTGGGAGCAGCCCTCGGAAATGAGTATTTTATCTCCGTCCTCTAATGAGGAAAGCTTTGCGGCGCCTAAAACTGCATTGCGCAGATCACCCTTGTAACGTGCAAACAATATTGAAAATGATGTGAGAAGGATGCTTTCAGGCACGGTCTTCGCAACCTTTCCGAACACCTGTGAGTCGCAGATAACCATTTTCGGAGGCCTTATTTGCTTTTTCAAAGTCTCTTCAAGCTCTGTATCACGGCATACGGTGCAGATACAGCCGGAGTCAAGTATATCGCGGATCGTCTGCTGCTGCGGCAGTATGAGCCTGCCCTTGGGGGCGGCCTTGTCAATGGGGACAACAAGAATTATGTGATCACCCGGTGTTAGAAGATCGGATACAAGCTTTCTGTTGTTTTCTTCAAGCTTTACTGTCTCCCCAACCTTTTCTCTCAGGCGGTTAATGTTGAAATTGTCCTTTGCGCTGACGTGGATAGTGTCAACTCCCTCAGGTGGAATGCTTTCAAGAAGATCGGCTTTATTGAAAACCTTGAGGCATGGAATTCCCCTTTTTTTCATATGCTCCAAAAGCATACGGTCTGCATCCTGCATACCGCGGGATGCATCTATAACAAGGATCCCAACATCGCAGGTTGCGAGAAATCGATTGGCCTTGGCAACTCGCTTTTCTCCAAGCTCACCCTCATCGTCTATGCCGGGGGTGTCGATTATCATAACAGGTCCGAGAGGTAAAAGCTCCATGGCCTTCTTTACTGGGTCGGTGGTTGTGCCAAGCACGTCGGATACTACGGATAGCTCCTGCCCGGTAAAGCTGTTCACTACGCTTGACTTTCCTGCATTTCGCATTCCGAAAAAGCCAATATGCAGTCTCTCTCCGCTTGCAGTTTCATTAAGTGACATAGTTTTCTCCTTTTTCTGTTCTTTCTTTGTAAAGAAAGGGACCAAAGAAACTTTATGCTGTTGGTTTGGCTGTATTTAATTGTGACCGTACAACCGTAAGATCAATTTGTGAAGTTTTTTTGTTGCGCAGAGGACTTTTTTGAAAAAACCTTTGCATCATACTCAGAATCTGAAATCTCTGCGATTTGAGTTCTTGATATCCTCTATATTCTGCTTTGCAATGGCCTTAACCTTATCACCGGGGATCTTTTCAAGCTCCCTTTCAATAAGCTCAAAGCCCACCTTCTGTGTCTCGGGGCTCGCGTAGTCCACAAGATATTCGGTAAGTGTCATAAGTGCATTGGGATGACAGCAGTTGAGAATCTGTCCTGACTTGCAAAGACTCATAAATCTGTCACCGGTTCTGCCTTCTCTGTAGCAAGCAGTGCAGAATGAAGGAATATGACCTGTTTCCATAAGCCAGCGGACCACTTCATCAAGAGTTCTCTGGTCGGATACGTCGAACTGCTCGGAGTCGTGCGGCCTTTCTTCCTCTGTGTAGCCGCCGACTGAGGTGCGGGAAGCTCCGCTTATCTGGGAAATACCCATATTAAGAGCCTCACCTCTTACCTTTTCAGATTCACGGGTGGAAATAATCATGCCGGTGTAGGGCACAGCGAGACGGATGCAGGCAATGATCTTTTTGAAGGTCTCGTCATCAATGCCGTTGACAAACTGATCGGGATCAATATCATCTGCGCGCTTGAGACGGGGGACGCTGATGGTATGGGGGCCAACTCCGTGAACTGCTTCAAGATGCTCTGCGTGCATAAGAAGTCCCGCGAACTCATACTTGTAAAGCTCAAGCCCGAAAAGAACACCGAGACCAACGTCGTCAATACCGCCTTCCATTGCACGGTCCATTGCCTCGGTATGGTAGTCGTAATCGTGCTTGGGTCCTGTGGGATGAAGCTGGAGGTAGCTTTCCTTGTGGTATGTCTCCTGGAAGAGAATATAGGTGCCGATGCCTGCTTCCTTAAGCTTGCGGTAGTTTTCAACAGTTGTTGCGGCAATATTTACGTTAACCCTTCTGATTGCACCGTTTTTGTGCTTTATAGAGTAAATGGTTTTGATGGATTCGAGAATGTATTCGATGGGGTTGTGAACAGGATCCTCACCTGCTTCAAGAGCGAGTCTCTTGTGACCCATATCCTGAAGGGCGATGACCTCTGCTCGGATCTCCTCCTGAGTGAGCTTTTTGCGGCAGATATTCTTATTCTTCAGGTGGTAAGGGCAGTAAACGCAGCCGTTAACGCAGTAATTGGAAAGATAGAGGGGTGCGAACATTACAATACGGTTTCCGTAGAATGCCAGCTTGATCTCCTCTGCAATTTTTTTCATTTCCTCGATTTTTTCGGGAATCTCGCAGGCAAGGAGCACACTAGCCTCACGGTGTGAGAGGCCCTTGCAGGAAAGTCCGTTACCAACCTTTTTAGGGCGAGCCTTTTCAAGGATAGAATCAATGAGCTCAACGTTGTTCTTGTTTGCTTCTGCATATTCAAGAGTTGCACGGATCTCTCCGTCATTAATAAATTCTTCAGCTTTGAGTGATTTGATATTATATTCTGCCATGATAGGTACCTTTCTTCTCCTTTTTCTCAAAGAAAAGGAGCAAAAGAGCTTTATAAAAAGAGATTTGATTACTGTATTGATCTTTACGTGAGATCATCGAAGGAAATTTAATTTTGTAAGTTTATGGTTCAGAGAGCATCTCCACGAGCGCAGACGATCTCAGCACCAATTGCCTTCATTCTACTTTTCAGCGTCTCAAGAGCCTCTGCGCTCTCGGCACCGCTTGTCAGCTTGTTGTTGTAAAGCGTGTATTTCGCCTTTGCCTCCTCAGGTGAGAGGTTGGGCATAACTACGTTTGCTCCGGCAAGAATGCCCATTTCACGTCCGTTTTCACGAAGCGTTCCCAGTGCCGTAGTTGCCGGAAGAAGGATTGTTGGTTTAATGAGACGGATAAGAGAGAGAAGATAGCAGGTCAGCTCAACGCTTCCGGCGGTAAAGCTGCTGTATTCCGTATCCTTGTGGGGAATAAAGGGACCGATACCGCACATTTGAGGGGAAAACTCCTCAACAAATTTAAGATCTCTTGCCAAATGCCGACTTTCCTGTCCGGGGGAGCCTACCATAAATCCGCATCCAACCTGATATCCGATCTCCTTCAGGTCAAAAAGGCATCTCATTCTTTCGTCAAAGGAAAGGGAGGTTGGATGCAGAAGCTCATAATGCTCCTTAGTTGCCGTTTCGTGACGAAGGAGATATCTGTCTGCTCCTGCTTCGTAAAGCGCCAGATAGCTCTCCTTTGAACGTTCACCCAGGGACAAGGTGACAGCGCAATCGGGAAAGCGGCTCTTTATTTCGTTAATAAGTGGACAGAGAACGTCGTCTGTGTAATACCCGTCCTCGCCGCCCTGCAAAACGAAGGTGCGAAAGCCAAGCCGGTATCCGTGGCTGCAGCAGGAGAGAATATCTTCCCTTGTCAGCCTGTAACGGTCACAATTTCTGTTGCTTTTGCGAATTCCGCAATATTTGCAATCGTTTTTGCAGATATTTGAAATTTCTATAAGTCCTCTTATGAAAACAGCGTCTCCGTAGAATGCTTTTTTTGCTTTCAGCGCAAGCTCTCCGGCATATTTTGCCGCATCGGGCGTATAGCCATCAATAAGGCTAAGATACTCACTTTCTGTCAGTGTTCTGTTCTTTTCAAGGGTGTTGATCAGTGATTTTGTGTACTCAGTCATCGCTCACTACGTTGGAATAAGCGGTTTTTACACTGACACCGCTGAGGTTTCCTACCTTTCCTGAGAGAGCGGCAATAGTATCCTGGGGAGCATCAATGGCAACAGACACGATATACACGCCCTTTTC
>JAFXFQ010000204.1 GCA_017520365.1 Clostridia bacterium | reverse complement strand
GAGGCCTCCTATGCAGGGGCAAAGACCTCCCATGCAGGGGCAAAGACCTCCCATGCAGGGGCAAAGACCTCCTATGCAGGGACAAAGACCTCCTATGCAGAGGCAGAGACCTCCTATGCAGGGGCAAAGACCTCCTATGCAGGGGCAGAGACATCCTATGCAGGGGCAAAGACCTAAAGCTGCTCAAGGCAGGCCGACGGCAGATCAAGCCGCACAAAAAAAACGTCCCGCCCCTTACCCCAAAAAGAGCGAATGGATCGTTCCCGAGGGAAGTGCCATCTACACCGCAGAGGGAAGGATGTACGAGCCTCGCAGAGGCCCCCGTACCGATATGCCAAAAAAGGCCGCTCCGCCTCCAAAAAAAGAAAAAAAGCCCATTGATAAAGAAAAAATTGCCGTATGGATCAAAGCATTTTTGCATAGATTTGTGGCAATGCTGTTGATAGTATCTCTGCTCGGTTTTTGTTGGTATTCCAACGAGTTCAATTCCTCCCCCGAGAAGAGAAAGGGCAAGGTCACCGTCACCTTTGAGAATATGGGCAGCTACGTAACCTCTGCAAGCCTTGCCTACAGGAACGACGTGCTGTACGTAGATTTTACAGCCATTTGTGCTTACCTGGACGTGGTATCTGTGGGAAGCATCAATTCAATGAGATTTATCTGCAAAAGCGGCGAGTCCGCGACGAGCTCGGGCATTGGCGATGAGGAGTATGCCATATTCCAAAACGGCTCCTGCACCGCAATCGTCAACGGCTCCCCCCTCACCCTTGAGGCCCCCTGCAGAAGCATAGAATCACATATATGGGTGCCCCTTTCCTTTGTGGAGGGCTACGTGGACGGCATTTCCTGCGACAGAGGCACCAAGGGCACCGAGATTGTCATTAAGTCACAAACACCTCCGTCACAAACGGAATCGGGAGAGGAAACGGAAAAGGAAAGAGTAAAGGTCACCTATAAGCTGAAGCCCCAAAGACCTCTTTCCCACGTGGAGTATCCTTCATAAAAAGATGAAAGGCGCAGTATCTATGAAAAAGAGTAAAAAAGATAAGGCCAAGGCTAAAGCCAGTGCAAGGGATAAGGCTATAAACGCTGACACCGAGCTCGACGAGAGCATGGAAGCTGAAGAGGTCGCAGAGGCCGCAGAGACAGGCAAAAAGGCGAAAAAGAAGCGCCGCTTCCCCATCTGGGCAAGAGTTTTGTGCATAATTTTCGCAGTTATCCTTGTGCTTGTGGGCTCCGCGGCAATATTCATAAGCTCAAAGCTTTCAAAGATCCAGAAATACGACCCCGAAAAGGTGGAGACCGTCCCCCCCGAGGAGGAGTTCTTTGTGTCGGATAAGTATTCGGAGGGCGTGGAGGTGATCAAGCCCGATGACGTTATCTGGTCAGATGACGTCAACACCCTTTCCAAGGAGGGCATAATCAACATCCTGCTTATCGGTCAGGATACAAGACAGGAGGGAGCAAGAGGCCTCTCCGACTCCATGATGGTACTGACCATCGATAAGACCTCCAAGGAGCTGAAGGTCACCTCTCTTATGAGAGATATGTACGTTCAGATCCCCGGCTACAGCGATAACAAGATCAATGCGGCATACGCCTTCGGCGGCTTTGAGCTTCTCAAGGCAACCATCGAAAAGAACTTCGGTATCACGGTGGACCATTTTGCAGAGGTGGATTTCTTCGCCTTCAAAAAGGTAGTTGATATCGTTGGCGGTGTTTACATCGACCTTAACGGCGAGGAGGCATATGCTCTCAAGGGTAAGGGCCACCGCACCGTTGAAGGCAGAAACCGCCTGGACGGAGATGCGGCTCTCGAATACTGCCGTATGAGATACGTTGGTCACTCCGACTACGAGAGAACAGAGCGCCAGAGAAGAACGCTGGATGCCATCTACTCCCGCCTCAGAGAAACCGCTACCATCCCGGTGATACTTGATTTTATTGATGAGATATTCCCCCTTATCACAACGGATATGTCAAACGGCGAGATCGTTACCATGGCTATGGATCTGTACGGTCTCAATATTGCAAACGTTGATCAGTTCCGTCTTCCCGTGGACGGAGCCTTCTCCGAGGCATACGTTAACGGTATGGCGGTGCTTTTACCCGACCTTGAGAAGAACCGCGAATATCTTTGGGATATCATCTACGGCGAATAAAAAGGAATCATTTCAATGCTGAAAGCAAATTTTCATACACATACGGAAAGATGCAATCACGCAGGCTGCTCGGATCAGCGCTACGTTGACGTTGCCATTGAGGCAGGAATAGAGACCCTGGGATTTTCAGACCACTCCCCTTACGTTGGCTTTGAGGGAGACTACTATTCCTTCTACCGTATGCGCCCGGAGCAGCTCTCTGACTACGTTGAGTCGATAAACTCCCTCAGAGAGCAGTATAAGGGCAGGATCAATATACATCTGGGCCTTGAGGCTGAGTATTACCCACAGCTTTTCCCCTCTCTTCTTGAATTTCTAAAGCCGTATAAAATAGAGTATCTCATCCTCGGCCAGCACTTTCTTGATGACGATCAGAACGGACTTTACGTTCAACGTGTCAGCACCGAGGAGGATATGAAAAAATATGCCGACCAGTGCATTGAGGCGCTGGAAACAGGGGCGTTCTCCTGCATTGCCCACCCGGATATCGTGGGAATGGACCGCGCTCACCCCGCCTTTCGCCGTGAGATGATAAGGATTCTTGAGTGTGCAAACCGACTTGATGTCCCTGTTGAGGTGAACGTGCTTGGCATTTCAGGAAACAGGATCTACCCCTGCGAGGAGTTTCTCCGGCTTTGCCGACTGTGCAATAGCCGTGTCATCATCGGTGTTGATGCGCATCTGCCTGATCGCTTTCTGGAGAGGGAGGCTATTGAAAAAGCATATGCAATGATCGAAAAATACGGCCTTGAAATAACAGATGAGATAGACACCACAAGGTTTTTGAGATACTATGAGGCAAACACTTGATAATATAATCTTCATTGGAATGCCGGGATGCGGAAAAAGCACCCTGGGCGTCCTCTTCGCAAAGGCGCAGATGTACGGCTTTTGTGATACGGATCTTCTTATACAGCAAAAAGAAAAGCTGCCCCTTTATAAGGTCATCGAGCAGCGTGGCATCGAGGGCTTTTCCGAGGTGGAAAGCGAGATAGTTTCAAAACTCCGCGGCTATCACAGAATGGTGATAGCAACGGGAGGAAGCGTCGTTCTTTCCGAAAAGGCCATGGAAAATCTCAGGCGAAACGGCACTATCGTTTACATAAAACTCCCGTCGGAGGAAATAAAGCGCAGGGTTCGCAACATTACCACCCGAGGTCTCGTTATGAGAAAGGGAGAGACCCTTGATGATATATACCGCCAAAGAACTCCCCTTTATGAGAAATATGCAGATGTCATCGTTGATTGTACGGGACTTCGTACAGAAGAGTCTGTTGAGAGGATCATTGGCGCACTGAAAAGGTATACGCAAAGATAATCAGAAAAGTAGCACCCAAACGGGTGCTCCTTTCAGTCTGTCGGGAAGAATGCATCAGCCGAGGTTTTGGTATCGTCGGCGTCGTTATTCCCCCTGACAAAAATGAAAGATCCCCGGTCTTGGGGATCTTTTTCATAAAATAAGAACTATGCAAACGATGAGCCAGGCAACGGGTATGGCTGCACCAACCGCAAACTGAGCCGCTGTGTGTCGCTTCATATATACAGAGCTCCAGAAGGCGGCGGCAAAAAGAAAGAGTCCGGATATCAGCGCGAAAGGCCCGATAAAATATGCAAGGGCCGCCAGCGGTCCCATAAGTCCGCAGGCATGACCGCTTGCCTTGAACCGAAACACAAGGTTTACGGCAAGAAGCGTTACTCCCGACAGAAGGTATGTGAGGAGCATCGTGAAAATGGGCCTTCCGACGCTGAATAAAAGACCGTACGCAACGCCAAGGATATATCCGAGGGTACACATCACAAAGGCAAGAGCGCGTTGACCTTCCCGCCCTCTTGACTTAAACGGGGGAATTACGAGCTGAAGGGGGTATGCCGTTATGGGGAGCAGCGCGATGAACGCGACTGCGGCGACATATTCCCAAATGCTCGTGTAAAAGCCATCCATGAACAGGAAGGCTGTAAAAACGGTGAGGGCCATTATGGGCGGTACCGTTATTATTCTGATGATCTTTGCAAGTCGCCACGTTGCTTTTTTCGGCGACAGCATTTGTGCTTTCTCCATTTGACCTCCGAGGGGGAAGTGTCCCTCCTGTGATGAATATACCCTACCACAAGTATTGCCAAAAGTCACCCTACTGTAACACTTCGGCAGTAGAAAGGCCCAAAGCAGTCGGTAGAGTTTGAAAAACAGCACTCTACTCACAGTAGAATTTCCTTTAAAATCAGGGGTTGCGAGGTGTTTTTCTTGACACGGAGCGCAATTTGTGCTAAAATGAAAAAGCAAAAGATTCTGCGAGATTTTTTAAAATTAAGGAGGGGACGGCTGATGACAGATCTAAAAAAGACGGTTGCCAAAAACATATCCGAGCTTCGTCGCAAGTCGGGACTGACCCAGCTTGACCTTGCCGAGCGGCTGAATTATTCAGATAAAGCCGTGTCCAAATGGGAGTCGGGAGCATCCATACCCGACGTGGGCGTGCTTCTTGAAATAGCAAAGCTTTTCGGTGTGACCGTTGATTATCTTCTCTCCGAGGAGCACGAAAAGGAGGAGCCCTGCGCCGGCACGGAAAACATAAGGTCGAGAAGGCACATGGTGATAACCCTTCTTTCGGTGGCACTTGTGTGGCTTATCGCCACAGCAGTATTTGTGATACTTGAGCTGTGCGGCGCCAAGTGGGCGACCTGGCTGCTTTTTGCATATGCGGTTCCCGTAAGCTCTGTGGTGCTTATCGTGTTCAATTCCATCTGGGGATATAAAAGAAAAAATTATCTCTATATTTCCGTTCTTATGTGGTCCCTGATCGCATCCATATACTTATCTGTTCTGTCCCTCAATTATTGGCAACTGTTCATCATCGGCATACCCGGGCAGATCATTATCTTCCTCTGGGCAGGAATGAAAAAAAGAGAAAAGTAAAGGCTGAGGCCCCTATGGGCGCTCAGCCTTTTTACAAAAATGAGTCCCCCGATAAATCGGAGTATAGCCGCAGAGGCGGCAGTGATATTTGCCCCTAAGGGGCAAGTGATATTCGTCTTCGACGAGTGATATTGCTTCGCAGTGATATGTTCCCTTCGGGAACGTTTAGGAACAAAACCGCCGCTGCGGTTTTGAATTTTAATTGTAAAAAGTGGGATAAATCGGAGTTTGAAGTGTAGATTGATCAGTCGGTAGGGGACGGCGCCCTCGACGTCCCATTGCAAACATAACATATACATCAATACCAAACGTCTGTAGCACAAGGATTGATAGCCATTTTGTCGCACAATTCTTC
>JAFXFQ010000203.1 GCA_017520365.1 Clostridia bacterium | reverse complement strand
GAAAAAGCCCCTCGGGGCTTTTTCTTTTTGGGTATATTAATACATACCGCCCATGCCGCCCATGCCGCCTGCGGGAGCTGCGGGTTCGGGCTCGGGCTGATTTACTACGAGCGCCTCCGTTGTGAGAACGGTTGCCGCAACGCTTGCCGCGTTCTGGAGAGCAGAACGTGTTACCTTTGCGGGGTCAACGATACCTGCCTCGATCATATCGCAGTATACCTCGTTGTATGCATCGAAGCCGTAGCCTGCCTTAGCAGCCGCCTTGATGTTGTTTACAACTACGCTTCCCTCAAAGCCTGCATTTTCGGAGATCTGGCGAACGGGAGCCTCAAGTGCACGGAGAACGATCTGAACACCGGTCTTTTCATCGCCCTTAACGATGTTAAGAAGAGTTGCAACCTCATCGATAATATTGATGTAAGCAGTACCGCCGCCTGCAACGATACCCTCTTCTACGGCCGCGCGTGTTGCGTTGAGTGCGTCCTCGATGCGAAGCTTCTTCTCCTTCATCTCAGTTTCTGTAGCCGCACCGACCTTGATAACTGCAACGCCGCCTGCAAGCTTTGCAAGGCGCTCCTGGAGCTTCTCACGGTCGAAATCGGAGGTTGTTGTCTCGATAGCAGACTTGATCTGGCTTACGCGGTTGGCGATCTGAACACCGTCACCTGCACCGCCGACGATTATGGTATTATCCTTATTGATCTTTACCTGTCTTGCCATACCGAGCTGGTCAAGGGTAGCATCCTTAAGCTCAAGGCCGAGCTCGGAGGAGATGACCTCACCACCTGTGAGGATAGCAATATCACGAAGCATTTCCTTTCTTCTGTCGCCGAATCCGGGTGCCTTAACAGCAACACAGGTGAAGGTACCGCGGAGCTTATTGAGCACGAGGGTTGTGAGAGCCTCGCCCTCAACGTCCTCAGCGATGATAACAAGCTTACGGCCGCTCTGCACAAGCTGCTCAAGGATAGGGAGGATCTCCTGGATGTTAGAGATCTTCTTATCTGTGATGAGAAGGAGAGCATCGTCGATAACTGCCTCCATCTTCTCTGTATCTGTTGCCATATAGGGAGAGAGATAGCCGCGGTCAAACTGCATACCCTCTACAACCTCGCAGTAGGTTTCTGCAGACTTGGACTCCTCAACTGTGATAACGCCATCAGCAGAAACTCTTTCCATAGCGTCAGCAATGAGAGTGCCGATGACCTCGTCACCTGCAGAGATAGTACCGACACGTGCGATATCGCCTGTTCCGTTTACCTTCTTTGCGTTCTTTGTAAGAGCATCAACTGCCTTATCTACCGCCTTCTGGATACCCTTGCGGAGGATGATAGGGTTTGCTCCCGCTGCAACGTTCTTCATACCCTCTGTGATAAGCGCCTGTGCAAGAAGAGTTGCGGTGGTTGTACCGTCACCGGCTGCATCGTTTGTCTTGGAAGCAACCTCGCGAACCAGCTGTGCGCCCATGTTTTCGGAAGCGTTCTCAAGCTCGATCTCCTTTGCGATGGTAACACCGTCGTTTGTGATGAGGGGAGCGCCGAACTTCTTATCAAGAACAACGTTGCGGCCCTTGGGACCCATTGTGATCTTTACTGTGTTGGCAAGCTTATCTACGCCTGCAAGAAGAGCATTTCTGGCTTCTACGCCATAAAGTATATCCTTTGCCATTATAATAGTCTTTCCTTCCTTACTTAATTACTCAACGATAGCGAGAATGTCGTTCTGTCGAACGATGGTGTACTCCTGGCCGTCGAACTTTACTCTGGAGCCTGTGAAGTTTGCGGTGATAACCTTATCGCCTTCCTTAACAAGCATTTCGATCTTGTTTCCGTCAGCATCATGGCCGCCGGGACCAACTGCTACAACGATAGCCATCTGGGGCTTCTCCTGTGCTGCGCCGGGAAGAACGATGCCGGACTTTGTTGTTTCTTCTGCCTCTGCCGCTTTGAGTACTACGCGGTCAAAAAGGGGCTTGAGAGTCATAATGTACCTCCTGTATATGAGTGCTCTGCACTTTTTAACTTAAATTGTCGTTAGCACTCGAAAGGTTCAAGTGCTAACGCATGAGTATATTGTATCAAAGACTAAGGAAAAATCAACCCCTAAATGCAGACTTTAACATTTCATTCATAAATTTATTTTACAGGTCTAAAAGCTGCCGTAATATCAAAAAGTCGCGCCTGCAGAATGAAGGCCATAAGCACTGTTATTGAAATATTGTTCATAATTAATTGATTACACTTGCATTATTTTCAACGTCGATGTATAATGTTTTCAGCAAACGGCGCAAAAGCGAACAATAAAAACGGCGCTTTGGCGAATAATAATACGGCGCTTTGGCGAATAATGTGCGATTCGATTGAATACGGAGGTGCAGGCAAATGGATTATTTGAAAACAGATGAGGTCGCAGCTGAATGGGGGATCTCTCCCCGAAGACTGCAGACTCTTTGTAACGAAGGGAAGATAGCGGGTGCCATTCGTTTCGGCAGAGCCTGGATGATACCAAAGGGAGCGAAAAAGCCTATAGACGGCAGAAGAAAAGGCGCAGGCTATCAAATTCCCACAAAGCCCGACAAGGATATGCCCTTGCCTCGCAAGAGTCCTTTTTTACATATGACAAATCTTTATTACGCCCCCGGATGCGCCGATGAGGCCATTGCGGCTCTCTCCTACAATCCCGAGGCGCAGAAGCTTTTAGCCGCAGAGATCGCCTACTCCAGAGGTGATATCGACCAGGTATACCACGTTGCCAATTACCTTCTTGAAAAGAATTCCGGATTTTATGCGGTTCTCAGCGCAGGTATTCTGCTTGCCAAGTGCGCTATATGGCGAGGAGACCTCAATATGTGGAGAAAGGCAAAGATCCACATTTCCGAGGCCAAGGCACACAATGATGCCGAAATAGATATCGTATCACTTTCCATTTGCGCTGTTGACAGCATTCTTTATGATGTGAAGGACTTCCCCGAATGGTTCAAAATAGGTAGTTTTGAGCTTTTACACAAGGATTCCCTCCCTGCTGCAAGGGTATATTACGCAAAATACATGTATGCCTCCGCCCACGGACTAGCCTCAAAGACCTTCCAGCTGGAAGGCGTTTCAGGCCTTGCCCTTATGGCGCTTCTGCCTGCCACCATCGAGCCGCTAATTTCTCATTCGATATGTGACAGCACTGTAATCACGGAAATATACCTTCGTCTTACCTGCGCAGTCTCATATCATTTTGCCGGAAAAGACAAGCAAGCAATACACCACATAGACCGAGCACTTGCCCTTGCACTTCCGGATAAGCTTTTCGGCATTCTTGCAGAATACTGCCGCACCATCAGCGGTCTGCTGGAGCTTCGTCTTAAGGTAATCAGCGAGGATGCCTGGAATGAGGTCAACCGACTGGCCAAGGTATATTTGGAGGGTTGGTCCGTCCTCGGCTCCAGAGCGACAGGACGCCAGATCATTGCCAAGCTTTCAAAGCAAAACAGGGAGGTCGCTCGCCTTGCTGCCTTCAAGCTTTCCGATGCGGAAATAGCGCAGAGAATGAATATGTCCATTTCAGGAGTAAAGCAAGCGATACGTATAATTAAGCAAAAAAGCGGCCTCGAACGCTCGGAATTTGCTGCAATTATTTAAAGAAAAGCATTCCCAAATATCCCAAACGTATATCCGGCATCGGCAAAAAAAGATATAATTCCAAATAATTGCTGTCAGAAAATATGTACTAAATTTCAATTTCAAGGTAATACACAATTCAAAAAAGGTCTGCTATACTTTAATCACAAAAGCAAAAGTACGCAGACCTTTTTTATGTTGACTTTTCACAGGAGAATAAATATGTTTAAGACTTTATTAGGCTTCAATACTGAGACAAGTCCATCTCCGCCGAAAGAGGGCGATCTTTACAAAACAATAAACCTCTGCGGCAAATCGTTCGAAATAAGATACGGCTTTTACGAGGAACGGGATCGACATTCTCAATACGCAGAGCCCATTGAGATCTATCCGGATTTCATAAAAGCCCCGCAGTATACCGATGACGGCAAGCCCTTTGTCACAGCCATCCAGCCTCCCTGCAAAAGCTTTGATGGTAAAAAAAACGTGAACAGCGTGTGCGAGGACTGTCGCTATTACAAGCACGGCGAAGAGCTGATCGGCATATGCACCTGTCCTGATAACGCACAATGAGTATTATGTTGAAAACAATGCTTCGCTATATTACATTATAAATTATTCCGAAAAAACATGGAGGAAAATAATATGAAAAACAACTTTTCAAGAAGACTGCTAAGCCTGTTTCTTTGTCTGGCTCTGATAGCAGGCTACATTCCGCTTGCGGCAAGCGCTGCAAATGCAGAGGTGTCTCCCCACCTCTCAGACTCTGCCATTGTAGGCACATTTTCCGACCCCGGCACAGCTGACAGCTGGGAAAGCATGATGGGCACCGCCACAGACGGCAACCGATATGCCGGTCGCGTCTGGGTAGACAAGTCCGTTTACAAGGACGGCGACATCGTTACCCTCAACAGCAGTGGTGCTCCGGGATCATCATTTGAGGTAAACCTCAAGGATGACGAGGCATTCCAGATCATTTTCTCCGCTCTGGGCTCCACCATGACCTCCAAGAAAACCATCCGCTCCTCCGGTCCCCTGGACGTTGTTCTTATCCTTGACGACTCTACCTCCATGGACGACATCATCAGCGAAAACACAACAAGACTTGAAAAGCTTATCGAAGCCTCCAACGGCCTTCTCTCCGATCTGCTCAATTCCGATGATATCAGAATCGGTATCGTAGCATATAACTATGATGCAATTCAGATCCTTCCCTTCGGCAGATATGAGAACGGCGTTGAACTTCGTGTTCGCAACAACAAGTTCTACTTCGATGAAAACAACCGTCAGGACAAGGGCGGCACGATTCAGGCCTTTGACGAGGACGGAGCACTTCTTTATAACAACACAGACGGTTATGCAAGAGGCACCAACACTCAGGCAGGCTTTGACCTTGGTATGCGTATGCTTGAAGGCGCAACCGATAAAGAAGGACGCGCACCTGTTGCCATCCTTCTCACAGACGGAGCTGCAAACACAGCCGCACAGAATACATTCTACAACATTGAGGGACAGTCTCCCCGCTCTATCTTCACAGGCAGCGGAGTTCCCTCCGGCGTAGCTCTCACAACCCTTCTCACTGCCTCCTTCAGAAGAGCAAGCGTTGAAAATGCATACGGAAAAGCTCCCATGGTATATGGCATAGGCGTTGACATTGCAGGAGATGCGGCTGCAAACGCAATAATCAACCCCGGCTCTAAAACTGACGGCTTCAACAACTCAAATTCAAGCAAGCTTATCACCGATGCATACAAGCTCTATCTCAGCTGGCTTAACGGCAACACAATAGAACGAGAAGAAAACTATTACGGCAGATACACATTCACCGCAGATCACGGTTATACAAGAGTATCCAATATCACTCTTGACGATATCAAAAACAACATCAATTACGTTGACACATATTATCCCGTTTCCAGCGCAGAGCTGAGCGATACATTCACACAGATCTACGAGGAGCTCTCCAGCGGCGTATTCAATCCCATTTCCTCCAGCACGTCCGTTGACGGAGCGACCGGTGTTGATAATACTCCCCTTATCTACGTTGACTTCATCGGCCAGCATATGGAGATCAAAGAGATCCAGTCAGTGACTCTCTTCGGCGCCTCCTACGGGGTAACAAAGAATGCTGACGGCACTTATACTGTAGCCGAGGCAAAAGGCACAAACCCCACCACCAACGAGGCATGGAATACAGCAGAAGACATCCTCATCAAGATCATCGAGCAGGCAGACGGCACACAGAAGCTGGAGATCAGGATCAACCAGGAGATCCTCCCCATCATTATGGAAAGAACTGTCTCCGAAACCGTAGGAAGCTCCACCGTCTCCACCATCACAGAGCTTCTTCAGAATCCTCTCCGTGTATATTACACCGTAGGAATTGACTCCGATATTCTTCTCCCCGGCGAAAAGATAGACGTTTCCAAGCTCCAGGGATATGAGTATATCAACGATGCAGAGGGCACCGTTTCCTTCTACTCCAACCGTTTCGGCGTAAAAAATGCGGCTGTAAACGGTGTAGTAACGAAAGGTGATGCTCACGTCGGCTTCAAGCCCTCTCCCGAGAACAGATATTACTACCATCAGGCAAATCAGGGCATATTCACATCCATTACTGACATTAATACCGATAAAGAGATCAGCATCAATGAAAACAATCAGTACGGTATCGTATGGGATGACTCCAAATACGCCCTTTCGTGGATGACCTACGATGAATATCTCAACACCGCACTTGACGAAAAGGTATACACATATGTTACTTATTACCATCCCACTCCCGATGCAAATGACGCGGCAAATGCGGCAGAAGAGGTAACCTACCTCGTATATACCGACTGGGGATATCTTAAGGAATCCGCCTCCTTCTACGACAACAACGCAAAGAAGTACGTAAACTACGACAGTACAAACGGATATATTACCTCAGACATAGGCGTTGCAATAGACGATGAAGCTCTCGTAAAGAGCACGATCAATGCATACAAGAGTAAAAACCCCAACGCAGATATCTATGCGGTACTCGGTGTTGGCTCCGTCAGAACGAGCCGCCTCCACAACATGACTGTGGATAAGGCCGAAAACACTACAGGAACCGCTGTTCAGTACTATTCTCCCGAATATCTGCATGGCACCGCTGAGATCGAAGAACACAACGACAACGACGTGGTAGTGTGGCTGGGCAACAACGGTATACTTACGGTAAAGATCGATACAGGCATTGCTCTAACAAAGACTGTTACCGAAGCTATCGGCAACGCTGACGACACGTACGCTCTCACAGTAACCGTTCCCGCAGGCGTTACCGCATCCCCCGCAGTTGTTGATGCAAACGGCAATGCGGTTAACAGCACCTACGAAAACAATGTACTCACAGTAAGCGTAAAGGCAGGCGAAACTGTATTCGTTACCGGAATCCCCGGAGGCACAGAGTGCGCCATCGGCGAGATCGTTAACGGCGATTATTACATCGAAAGCAAGACAGACAGCGTTATCGTTCCCCTTGTAAGCGAGGCTCTTAACGGCAAAGCACAGTTTGTGTCCGCAACCGTTACAAATGCACCTAACAAGTACGGCAACCTCTTCATTACAAAGGAGATCACCAGCGATCATGCAGTTCCCGAAAGCATCCGCGACACAGGCTTTGACATCATCGTAAGTCTGGGCTCTGCCCTTGCGGGAAAGACCTTCTCCGTAATGGACAGCGCACACGCCTCCGCCTTTGACGTAACTGCAGACAGCCTTGGCAACCTGAGCTTCACTATCAAGGACAGACAGACCATTGAGGTCCTCAGAATTCCCGAGGGCACTGCCGTTACAGTTACAGAAGCAACACCCGACAACCACTTCACAGTATCATATCGCACCCGCAACCACTCCGGCGAGACCGCCGATGCAGACAACGCACTTGTTATCCCTGCAGACGGCAATGCTACCGCTGTTGTTCTCAACCACTACACCCCCTCCCCCGTTCTGGTGGATCTTGACATTGAGATCATCAAGAACTTTGCTGATGCAACAGTTGCAGACCGCCTCCAGGGCGGAGACTTCAGCTTTGCCGTTGACAAGTACTCCGTTGCAGGCAAGGAATGGATCAACATTGCAAACGGTTCCGTAAGCTACGGTGCTAACGAATACGGAAAAAAGACTGTAACCGTTGAAGACGTTCTCAATGGCGAAACATATACCGAGGCAGGCACCTACTCCTACAGAGTAAGCGAGATCAAGGGCAACGTTGTAAACATTTCATACGACCGTGTGATCTACACCTTTGACGTTATCGTTACCGACAACGGCGGCAGCCTCGTTGCCACGGTAGTTGGTCTCAACAGCTCCGAGATCAAAAATGAATCAGGCGACAGTGCTCTCGATTACGTGGTTGAATTTACAAACACCTACGAGACCGCACCCATCAGCATGGATATTGAAAAGACCGTTATCAACAATTCCGGTGATAATACGGTTACAGCACAGGGATTTAAGTTCAGATCCATAGCAGTTGATGCAAACGGAACTCCCCTTGACCCTAATGCCCCCATTACAAGCACAAATCTTATCATTTCAGATGCTGCAGGTATAGCTCGTATCAGCGGTGTCTATACCAAGGCTCAGATCGGTACACACTACTATATAGTATATGAAGAAAACGACGGCAGAAGCGGCTGGACCTACTCCGAGGCACAGTACTTCATCACCGTGGTAGTTTCAGAGGATGCAGGCGGTAAGATCTCCGCAGAGATGACCATTGAGCCCTTCAACGATGCGGCAAGAAATGAAAAGGCTCCCACTGTTACCGACAACAACAAGGGCAACCTCTATTTCACAAACACCTACGATCCCGAGGATACCTCCATCGATCTTGACGGTACAGTTTCAAAGGTGCTCACAGGCATGCCCCTCAGCGCAGATCAGTTTACTTTCCACGTATACGCTGACGGCGATCGCACGTCTCCCCTCCTCACAGGCTCAAACAACCTAAACGGACTTGTTGAGTTTGTAGATTTCGACGGTGTCCTCACCTTCGATAAGATCGGAAAATACGAGTACGATATCGCAGAAAGCATCCCCGACGGTGCAGAATACGACCACGCTACGGGCAAGTACGTTCTTAACGGTATGTACTATGATGCTACCATCTATGACCTTGTAGTAGAGGTAACAAATGATAAGGAAAGCGGAAAGCTCACCGCTGTCTGCTACTTTGAGGATGCTGTTACAAGCACAGTAACATTCCACAACAGCTATAAGGCAGAAAGCACCGACTACACCATCAGCGGAACAAAGATCCTCCACGGCCGTGCTCTCAGAGCAGAAGAATTCTTCTTCGAGCTCTACGAGGGTGATACCCTTAAGGAGACCGTTTCCAACAATGCTGACGGAAGCTTCTCCTTCAACACCATCACCTACACCGAGGCAGGCGTTTATACCTACACCGTAAAGGAAAAGGCAGGTACGGTAGCGGGAATCAGCTATGACGGTGCAAATGCTCCCATAACCGTAGTAGTTACCGTTACAGACAGCAATGGCGTGCTCATAGCATCCGCAAGCATCGAAAACTCTGCTATAAGCTTCACAAACACCTATACGGCAAAGGCTGCAAGCGTTACCTTTAACGGAACAAAGACCCTTGCAGGCGCTGACCTTGCAGATAACAGCTTCTCCTTCAAGCTTTATAAGACAAACAATTCCTTTAGCATTACAGATAACACAGCAGAGCTCATTGAAACTGCACAGAACGTAAACGGTGCATTCTCATTTGAAAAAGAGCTTAGCACCGCCGGCACATATTTCTTCGTTATCGTTGAGGATGCATCTGCACCTATCGACAGCGTGGTATACGACCGCACACAGTATAGATTCGTGGTTCAGGTCACCGATATAGGCGACGGACAGCTCAAAGCATCTGTAATCAACGTAACCACAAAGGAATACACAGGTGCAGCCGATTCCATAACCGCAAACGTTTCGTTTACAAACGCTACCTTTGACGAGGTTACGGAAAAAGAGGTCTATCTTGCAGGCAACATAACTACCGAGATAGACGGCACCAAGGTAAATGCAGGCGACACCCTCACCTACTTTATCACCTATACAAACTACACAGGCGAGATCGTTGTAGTAGATATTATGGATACGATACCCGATCACACAACATACGTGAACGGCAGCGCATCCCACAACGGCACCTACGCAGGCACACACCTTAACTGGATACTCAAAGTAGCAAAAGATGAGAGCGTTACCGTATCCTTTGACGTTACGGTAAATGACACTGAAGCTATCGTTGCAAATACTGCAGTAATTCGCGACGGCGTCAATACTTACTTCACAAACGAGGTAGTAAACCATACTGTCGACAACTCACTTGATAAGGACGTATTCTCTCCTGAGGATGACACAATAAGCATTGACGGTGAAAAGGTATACGAGGGCGACGAGCTTCTCTATAAGATCACCTTCACAAACACATCCCCCGAGGCTATTGATCTCACTATCACAGATATGATCCCCGCAAACACCACCTACGTTGAGGGCAGTGCAGACAATAACGGCGCGTTCGCAAACAACGTGATCGTATGGACCGTAAACGGCCTTCCCGCTTGGGAAACCGTTACAGTATCCTTCAAGGTGACCGTAAACGAGGGAATCGGTGCTGTGATCATTGAAAACCAGGCAACGGCTACCGACGGAACCAACGAATACGAGACCGAGTGGGTCACCAACTACACAGTTGAGGATGAGGTAGAGAAAAACGTGTTCGCAGAAAATACCGATGTGAGCATTGACGGCAAGAAGGTATACAACGTTGACATCCTCACATACGCTATCGCCTACACCAATACAGCAGATGAAGCGGCGACCGTTACCATCACAGACACCGTTCCTCAGTACACAGTCTACGTTGACGGCTCTGCAGACAACGCAGGCGTTTATGCTGACGGCGTTATCACCTGGACTCTTGAAGCAGAGGCAGGCGAGACCGTGACCGTTACCTTCAAGGTTGAGGTAAGCACCACTGATGTAGTTACCATCGAAAACACTGCTGACGTAGTTGAAGGCAAGAACACCTACACTACAAACAAG
>JAFXFQ010000202.1 GCA_017520365.1 Clostridia bacterium | reverse complement strand
CGTTCAAAAAGTAACGTTTATTTCAAAAGATACTTCATGGGAAGAATTAAAAAAAGAAATAGATGTACCAGATATTACTAACCCTTTGCCAAATACTCTTCATGTAAAACTTGACGATACTAAAAATATTTCGTCTGTTATGCAAGATTTAAAACAAATTGATGGAGTTAACGACACAAGTTACGCCAAAGATCTAGTTCAAAAATTTGAAATGATTAATGCAGCTTGCCATTATCCACAGAATGATGAGAATTATATCATTGGAGGCGTATGCCAATGCAAAGGTTGGGCACCTGCGAAACGTCAAGTATACTGCGAGAAAGCTTGTTGTTACCGACAGGGTGCCGGGAACGATATTTGCTGTATTATAATGCTCCAGTATAAAATAGAATACAACTGTCACGGCAATCGTTAACAGCCACATAAAGATCTGCTCTTTTTTACCGATGCTGTTTACCTTGACCTCTGCCTTGTTTCCGTTATACGGATTTCTGAGCCAGGAAATCAAAGCAAACAACGCCATTGGCATAGTCATTCCAAGATATGTGATCATTTCTCCGTAATATGAAAAGGTATAGGAGATGATGCCGTACAGCAGGCTGAAAACTATCATCAGTGCCTGGCCGACGGGATTCCCCTTTGCATTAAATAAAAGGGAGGTCACTCCGATAAGCGAAGCTGCCAGCGTTAAGAGGCTTTCGCGGTCAAAAATACAGAAGGATACGGTTATAAAAAGCACGGATACCGACCACAGCAGGATCTCTGCCTTGGAAAAATAGCTGCGCATTGTTTTCATATGGACCTCCAAAAAAAGCATTCGCGAACACATCTTCTAAGACCTAACGATGTGTTAACGAATGCTGATGCATTTCACTACCCGGTGGCAGTTATGTTTGTTTTTTTATATTATAGCACAAATTACGGTTAAAGCTAAAACTTGGCTGTCTTTGTTTTGACACTTTTGCGGTCTGCGCCTTTTTCGATAGTCTGAACGGGCGCCTGAAGGCGCCCGTTACGGTTTTTTATTCTACCATTGCTGCAAAATCAAGCTCTGCGGTGGACTTCAGGGGAAGGTCGGGGGTGATGCTTGTAACGGTAACATTGATACCGATAGACTTCATTCCCGCTGCGTGGATAGCCTCGATGCCTGCCTGAGAGTCTTCAACGCCGATGCAATCCTCGGGTGCGATGCCGAGAGACTCGGCGCAAACGGAGAATATCTCGGGATCGGGCTTGGACTTTGTGATCTTTCTTGCATCTGCGATGTAGTCAAACTCATTGATGATACCGAGGGATGTGAGAAGCGCGGGTGCATTTTTTGAAACGGATGCAACTGCAAGCTTGAGGCCCTGAGCCTTTGCATCAGCCATAAACTTAGCGATACCGGGGAGGATATCCTCGGGAGTCACCTTTGCGATGAGATTAACGTAGTTATCGTTCTTCTCGGTGCACATATCCTCCTTTTCCTCGAGGGTGAATGCATCGAGTGCATTATTGATCTCAAGAATGATATTAAGAGAATCAAGACGGGAAACGCCCTTGAGACGCTCGTTGTCATTCTCGTCAAATTTATAGCCGAGGCGGTCTGCAAGCTCTTTCCAAGCTTCAAAATGGTACTTGGCAGAGTCGGTGATAACACCGTCAAGGTCAAAAATTATAGCTTTTGTTTTCATAATGATCTTCCTTTACATTGTTGTAGCTTTTGCATCATCTGCTTAAAGCTTGATCGTAATTCCTTCACCCACTGAGCAGAGCTGTCCCTTATGTAAAAACTGAACGTCTGCTGTTCCCGTTACGTTTACAACGGAGAGAGATTCGTGGTCTACGTAGATCTCAAGGCGCTGACCGTGCCACTTGATGACAAAGGAAAGGCTCTTCCAGGCATCGGGGAGGTTGGGATCGATACGAAGCTCTTTTCCGTAACGGCGAACACCGCCGAAGCCGAGAACTGCGCACTGCCAGATTCCGCCGAGAGATGCGGCGTGCATACCCTCGTTGGATGACCACATTACGTTGCCCATATCGATCATAGTTGCCCTTTCAAAGAGATCGTATGCCATCTTCTTCTCCTTTAAGTCTGCCGCAAGTGCGGAGAAGGTGGAGAGGGAAAGGCTGGAGTCGTGGATGCAGCACTCCTCGTAGAAATAGAAGTTTTTTACCTTTGTTTCCGGGGTGAAGAGGTCCTCCATCATGTAAAGGAGGGCAACAACGTCTGCCTGCTTGCAGATCATTACTTCCAAGAAACCGCCGAGATTGTTGATCCTCTCGCGGATGGTGGGGTCAAGAGAAGCGGAGATTCCGTTTTCGGTTACCTTGGGGAGAGAAAGGAAAGTATCGTCCTCGGGAATGATGCCGTCCTCGTTTTCGCGGGGGAGATAGAGCTTTTCGAGGAGGAGAGTCCACTTATCGTATGCGCTCTCAAGGTCTAGAAGCTCGTTAAGGCGCTGATACGTTTCGGGCTTATCCTTTTTCAGCATATCCGTGTATTCAACTGCCAGACGGATATTCTGATGGACCATATAGTTTGTATAGGCGTTGTTGTCAACGTTTTCCTTATATTCGTTGGCACCAATGACGTTAAGGATGTCATACTGGTCCTTTTCGGCATTATATGTTACTCTGGAGGGCCAAAATCTTGCGCAGTCAAGGAGAAGCTCGTAACCGCACTTTTCCATGAAGTCCTCGTCGCCGGTCACCATATTGTAATAGTGAACACCGAATGCCACGTCTGCTGTGATATGGATCTCGTAGTCACCTGTGTTGTAGATGACGGGTGTTGCCTCGCCGTCTGTGATCCAGGCAGCCTCCCAAGGGAAACGTGCTCCGGTAAATCCTGTTTTGTGAGCGTGGTCACGGCAGGCATCAAGGCAGTTGTAGCGATACTCAAGAAGGCTTCTTGCCTCCTTGGGGGCTGCAAAGATAAAGTAGGGGAGCATATAGATCTCTGTATCCCAGAAGGTATGGCCGTAATATCCGGGGCCGGAGAGACCCTTTGCGGCAATATTCATTCTGTTATCGTGAACGGGGGACATTGCTGTCAGGTGATAGATGGCAAATCTGAGAGCCAGCTGGTCGCAGTCAGCACCCTCGATAACAACGTCGCGGTTCTGCCAGATGCGCTCTGTCCACTCCTCCTCGCTCTCCTTGAGGTGTGTGCAGATGCAGCGCTCTCTTTCGCATCTTACCTTTTCATATGCAAGGCTGAAGAGCTGATTGGAGGTGAGAGAATCTCTGCCCTGATCTCTGCTGGTAAATATAGCGATCTTACGGCTGACTGTGATGCTTTCGCCCTTCTTGAGGCTGACGGTCACGGAGCCGTATGCGCAAAGATCGTCCTTGGTGTATGTAATATCGTAGAGCTCAGTCTTGTTTTCTCCGGAGCATTTTGAGAACTTAACGCTTGCAACGGTTGCGATGCGGATTGCGGACTGGCTTGTTTTTGTGTTAACGGCAACGATTCCGCCGAAGGCCTCAGTGCTTACGGGAACAAGGTGCTGATTGATGCGGATAAGCTCGTCCTTTCCGTTGATACCTGCGGAAAGTGTGATCTCACAGTCGTCGCTCACTGCGGTGATGGTAACCTTCTGAGCTGCAAGATGGCGGTCCTTGAGGGAAACAAGGCGCTTTTCCGTGCAGAGATATTTGCCGCCGTCCTTACCTGTCCACTCGGTCTGTCTTTCGAGAAGACCGTTTCTGAGGTTGAGGGAGCGGGTATGGGTAGTATAGTCTATATTGTCATAGCCCATTCTCTCGCCGTTGATCACAGCTATGGTGGAGAGAGGGTTGGCAGAGTTGATAAGCATCGTGCAACCGTCGCCCTCGTGGTGGTTGAACGTGCCTGCGATCATTGTAACGGGACCTACGTCCTCGGAGGGAGCTTCGAAAAGGCCGCCTCTGAAGCACATATAGCCGTTACCCTGGCACATAATGGACTCGCACTTTGCAAGGCGCTGCACAGAAAGCTGGTCCTCGGAAAGGATCCAGTTCTTGTTTTCGCCCACTCCCTTGTCATATACGATCTTGTGGTTGTCGTTGGTGAACATAGTTTATATCCTCTTTCCTTAATTAATTCTCAGAAAAAACCTTTTCCCGAAGGGCTTTATAGGCGGCCTCAGGGTCCTTGATGGGCGCAACTGCCCGTTCCATGGGGCAGATACCGTCGCCGCGTCTGTTTGATATGGCAATGGCGCTCATGGAGTATGTAACGGATATGTCCGCTTCCTTCAGTATCTCAATGGCGGCGTTGGAGATAACGGAGGCATATACTTCCTTAACACCTGCATATATCATTATCATCGCGGCGGCGCGGCCCACTATTTTGTCGGCAACGGATGCACCCTTGAGAAACTCGGGGTCCTCTTCAAGCCAAAGGAGCATCGGGCGTATGCCCTTTTCCTCGGAAAGGTGGAGGCCCGTGCTGTTATATGCCGCACATCGAACGGCACCTCTCAGGGCCATTCTGGCCTCCTTAAGCTTCTGTATTTCTGTATTCATATCTGAACTCACTGTCGAACTGGCTTACGGTCACGGCGTAACGGCTCTCCCATGCTTTTTCAAGGAGCTCTGCTCTGGCAAACTTCTCTTCCTCTGCGAGGACCTTTTCAATTTCGGGGCGAGTTTTGGGATGACGGGGTGTGAATACTGTGCAGCAGTCCTCGTAGGGCAGAACGGAGGTGTCAAATGTGCCGATCGTTCTGGAGCGAACGACGATCTCCTCCTTATCGAGGCCGATACAGGGACGAAGAACGGGGATATTTGCAACGCAGTCGGTTACTGCAAGGGCGCCCATGGTTTGGCTTGCTACCTGACCGAGGCTTTCGCCGGTGATAAGGCACTGATAATCACCCTCCTCGGCTACCTTATTGGAAAGCTCCATCATACAGCGGCGAAGGAGAAGGGTAAAATACTCCTCATTGCAGTTGTCGCGGAGAGCTTCCTGTATCTCCGTGAGGGATATGACGTGAACGCGTATGCGGCCGCAGTATTCGCAAAGCTCCTTTGCCAGGGTGAGCACCTTTTCGCGGGCTCTTTCGCTGGTATAGGGGAAGGATTCAAAGTGGAGGGCATCGATATAAAGGCCTCTTTTTGCCATCATATATCCTGCAACGGGGCTGTCAATGCCGCCGGAGAGGAGAAGAAGACCGCGGCCGCCGCATCCGAGAGGGATACCTCCGGCGCCTGCCTCCTGACCTGCGTGGATATATGCCGCCTTATCGCGGACCTCGATGCGGACGTTAATGTCTGCATCCTTGAGCTTTACCTTGATGCCCCCGCCCATTGCCTCAAGGATAACGCCGCCTACCTGTGCTGCGATCTCGGGGCTTTCGAGGGGGAATTTCTTGTCGCTTCTCTTTGCTTCACAGCGGAAGTTCTTGTATCCTCTCAGCTTTTCGGGGAGGTACTCCCGGGCTGTTTTGCAGATAGCCTCCATGGTTTTTTCGCAAACTGCGGCTCTTGTCACGCTGGCAAAGCCGAAGACCTTTTTTACCTGCTCGTACATCTCGTCGATGTCAGCAAAATCATCCTCAGGCTCTACGTAAACTGTGGATTGAGCGTAGCGGACAGAGAAACCGCCGACGTATTTTACTCTTCTTTTAAGCTCCTTGAGGAGCATAGCCTCAAAGGAGCCCTTGTTGGAGCCCTTGAGGATTATTTCTCCATACTTACAAAGTATAACTTCTTTCATAAAATGACCATTCCTTTGAAGGTTTACTGTTTTTTCAGCATATAGCCCGTGCCTCGCACGCTGATAAGAACTCCCGGACCTGCAAGCCCTTCAAGCTTTTTCCTGAGGAGGCAGACGTAAACGTCGGCGCTGTTGCTTTGGGGACTGTCCTCCCAAAGGGAGCTCTCTATCTCAGATCTTGGTATACATTCGCCGATTCGGGACAAAAGAAGGGCAAAAAGCTGACCCTCTTTTTCTGTAAGGGATGTGCGTTTCCCGTTGAATGAGGCTGTTTGGGCCGTTTTGTCATAGCTCCATCCTCCCCGTGAGAGAAAGGTACTGCGGCACATCTCAAGGCAGGTGCGATAAAAAAGCTCAATGTCGAGAGGTCTTTCCAAAATGCAGATACCGTCTTTTTCCTTAATGGGACCGCGGCCCACGTAGATGCAGGGGCCCGATATCCCGGGAAGCTCGCCCTCCGTGCATACCACGGTGATTGCCGCCTCTCCCGAAACGGTGATAAATGCAGGGGAAAGGACTGCCGTCAGCATCTTTTCCATAACAGGATCGTCTGAAATGAT
>JAFXFQ010000201.1 GCA_017520365.1 Clostridia bacterium | reverse complement strand
ATCGAGAACATGTCCGTTCAGCACAGCGAGACCATCAGCGATAGCGGCAAGGCTGAAAAGAAAACTGCCCCCAGGAAGAAATACGCCACAGTTGCAGTTGCAAACGGCGACGGTATCGAAAAGACCTTCCGCGAGATCGGCGTTGACGTGATCGTAAGCGGCGGTCAGACAAACAACCCCTCAACCGAGGACTTCATCAAGGCCTTTGAAGAAATTAACGCTGAACATATCTTCGTTTTCCCCAACAACGGTAACATAATTATGGCGGCAAAGCAGGCGGCGTCCATTTACACTAATGCTGACGTGCACGTGGTTGAAAGCAAGGACCTTGGTGCCGGCTACGTCGGTATCGCATCTCTCAATCCCGAGGCGGAAACTCCCGATGAAGCAATTGCAGGATCCCTCGAGGCCATGAGATACGTTACCACAGGTTGCGTGTCCAATGCGATCCGCGACGCTGAAATGAACGGCGTTCGTATCGAAAACGGCGACCACATCGGCTTCGTTGGCAAACAGATCATCACTTCAATGAAGGAAAAGGTCGACGCGGCTACAGCTCTGGTTGATCATATGTTCCAGATCCCCGAGAAGTTTATGGTTACGGTGTTCAGCGGTAAGGACGCAACGGAAGAAGAAAACAAGGCGCTCCTTGCGAATATCAACGCAAATCAGCCTGACGCTGAGGTTTACTTCATAAACGGCGGTCAGGAGATCTACTCCTATATTATCATTGCAGAATAAACCCGCTTGCCCGATTTTTCGGGAAAATATTGCACTTTGGAGAGCATACGAAATCGAGGGGAAATAATTTTTCCGAAAACCCTTGACAAAGCTCTCCTCGTGTGGTATAATAATCGAGCGTTCCGGGAGATATCCTGGGATAAAAGTGAATAATGTGTCTCATTTAATAGACACAGCACACGCAAAGGTGGCTGAGCTGGTCTAAGGCGCACGACTGGAAATCGTGTGTTCGGCTAATAACCGACCGAGGGTTCGAATCCCTCCCTTTGCGGATAAATAAAAGAGAAGTACTCCAAAGGAGTGCTTCTTTTTTGTTTTTTCAAACTTGATGGAGGGATTCGAACGCAGCGTTAAGCAAACCATCCGGGGGATGGTTTGTAGCGGTGACCGAAGAATTTTGCGAGGCATAAATAATAAAGTCAGTTTCCTTGCCGAGCAAAATTCAAGAGTGAATCCCTCCCTTTGCGGAAAAACAAAAGCATCGACAAAAGGCGTGCACAGTTAGCGGAGAAATTATAAAATAACTTTACTCATTTAAGATGCAGTAAACAAATAATCAGCCCCGACAGATTCAAAGGTCTGTCGGGGCTGATCTATTCAGTTCGATAAATTGGAATTTACTCAGTATGTGAATTCCTTTTTACAATATAGACCTGCTCATCCTCTGTTCCAGGATTCTCCTGAACCACTGTGTAAAATATAGTTTTATGCACTAATACGTTCGGGTTCCGTGAATCATAACTTGTCATATAGCTGAATCTTGGCACCTGCTTGAATTGTGAAACAGCAACATAATCAGATATAGTAAAAGTCCCGAACAACAGAACAATGCACCCGAGGACTATTAGTATACGTGAAGCACGTTTAGCCACTAATGGCTTAATAATGAAATATAATCCAATCACCAGAAATATACTTCCTAAAATCGAATAAATACTACCCCAACTACTATCATTAGGAAATATCGATAGTGCTGATACAATAACAAATATGCCAAACACAGAAAATAAAATGCCCACTACCTTTTGTTTTCCAATTTTTACTTCATTTTGACTGTACTTTGCTAAAGCAACAGCAGTTTCTCTTGTTTCTTTATCCATAATCTCGCTTTTCCTTTCTCCTTGAACAATTTCAGGTATGCTAACATCATAAAAACCAGCTATCTCGACCAGTATACTAATGTCTGGCATATTGCTTCCAGTCTCCCAACGAGACACCGTTCTGCTGGATACATTTAGAACTTCCGCTAACTGTTCTTGCGTAAGTCCTTTCTCTTTTCGAAGCTCTTTCAAAAAAGCACCAATCTTTATCTGGTCCATTTAGATAACCTCCTTTCGCTATAAGCATATCTCCATTTCAATTATTTGAACACGACACAAAGCGAGAAATGTCGTATTTCTTCAATTAGACACAGCTGTCCTGTATACAAATTCTAATTATCCAATCAGTTAAACAAATTCTTATTTATCGTTCTGTTTTTTCGCCAGTTTCGCCTTTGTATTACAAAGGCATAGGGCAAAGCCCATACCCTTAAGCTGCGCGCATCCCAAGGCTCCCTCCGGGAGGGAGCTGGCGCCGTAGGCGACTGAGGGAGAGCGCGTGACAATAGCGCCAATTCAACCCCCAAGTCCCGCAGGCTCCTTCCGTCACGGCTTAGCCGTGCCACCTCCCTCTCGGAGGGAGGCTTTTCGTTGGTTCCATTATATCAAAAACCGGCAGAGAAAACAAGTTCTCTGCCGAAATCTTTGTGCCGCCTATTTCTCCGCTAAGAATGCAGAGAGAAGTCGGTGCTTTTTTGTTTTTCGTTATGGGTGCTTTGAGAAACGTCTGGGTGTTTCGCTGATAAAGTTAAGTGACGGTCACAGTATATGTCTTGTGGTTAATGACGGTTATCCCCTATACTTGAAATCGTTCACCTTGTTTTTGAGTACAGCGAGGTACTTTTCGCACTCGCGCTTCGCGTCGGAAAGGTCAAGATCCTGATAGTTGCCGCATTCTTTGCGAGTGGCACCAAAAACCCCACCCTCATGTGCGATAATTTTACCCAGCACGTCAATGGTCACCTCAAGCACCTTTTCATTGGGTACGTCGCGGGTGATAAGATAAAATCCCGTGCGGCAGCCCATGGGCCCGAAGTAGATCACGGAATCCTTGATCTCCGAATTGCGCACGTAGGTTGCAAACATGTGCTCAACGGTGTGCATTGTGCGGTTGTCCATGTAATCACCGCCATTGGGCTTGCGGGTGCGCAGATCGTAAGTGGTCAGATTTCCGTCAACGCGGGAAACGTAAATACCCGGATCCAGCAGATCGTGGTCAACAGTAAAGCTTGCAATTTTTAACATAATGTATCTCCAATGTGTGTTTTTGTTTGGTTTAATCCAATAGCTCTTATCTATTATCTTTTCTCTCAAAGGTTATCTTTCCGGTTGACACGTCAGCTTCAACGAGGACTACGTCCACTCGTGTGCCAAGGGTGTAAACTGTGCCGCCCACGGTCATTGTCATAAGCTCATCATTGATCTTCGCCCCGGGGAAAGACGCCACCGGCACGAATCCCTCAACCAGATTGTCCAGCCTCACGAAAATGCCGCTTCGGATCACACCGCTGACAGCACTGGAGAAGGTCTCTCCAACCTTGTCAGCCATGTAGAGAGTCATATACATATCCTCGATCTCACGCTCCGCGTTTTGCGCACGAACCTCGCAGTCAGAGGAGGATATTCCCCGATCCCCTGCACACTTTTCGAGAGCTGAGGTCGCGCTCTTTGCAGCCTCACCGTCAGATGCAGCCGACAGGATTCCCATACCGGTTTTCTCAAGGACCGTTGTGATCACCGTGTGCACGAACAGGTCGGGATAGCGGCGAATGGGTGAGGTAAAGTGGCAGTAAATATCCACGCCCAGCCCGAAATGGGGAGCCAAAGCCGACTGATACTTCGCCTTCATCATTGCGCGCAGTGCGCTCATGCTCACGAGTGCCGGGTTGTCCGTCTCCTGTGCCTTTTGCATCAAATCCGCAAACACCTGCGGCTCGATGCTGCCCTTGCGCAGCGCAGGCAATCCCATATAGCCCAAAAAGGCATTT
>JAFXFQ010000200.1 GCA_017520365.1 Clostridia bacterium | reverse complement strand
TGCGGGTTTGAACACTGCTCCGTTTTCACGGTCGCCGTGGAAATAGTGATCCATTGCGGTAGTTTCGGAAACCTTATCAAGGTCACAGGGAGAGGTAAGAGTAAGACCTGCGGGGGTCTTGAGATACTTATTTACGCTGTCAAGCATAATACGCATCTGCTCTTCCGTTGCAACACCTGCAAGGAGTGCCCACGAGAAGGAATTAAGCCAATAGGAGCCGGGGAATGAGGGCTCAAGGGAAAGTCCGTCACCGCCTGCACCAAGATATGAATATCCCTTATCGGGATTATTGATAAGGCAACGGGCAAAGAAATCGCCCTTCCAGGCACTCACCTGTATATCGGCACAGAGCTTCTCGCACTTTGTGCGAAGCCATTTTGCCTCTTCTGTTCTGCCGGAAAGATCAGCAAGCTCAGCCATATTATCGTATGCGACCTTGAGAAGGAATGCGTTCATAACGCTCTCGCAGTAGTGGCTTTCAAAGCGAGCGCCCCATTCCTGTCCATTCTCCCTAAGCTGTTTTTTATAAAGCTCTATCTTTTCGGGTGCGCTGATGCTGTCGTAGTCAAGCTTCAGGCAGTCATTCCAATCAAGGTGGTCAAGGAGAGGAAGACCGTGATCACCTACGGAGATACAGCCTGAATATGTAACTGCCGCCATCATTGTATCGAAGACAGATCTCTTTTTATCCTCGGTGCCTGCAACGGGAAGCATTTCGTTTACAAAGTCTATATCGCCTGTCAGCATTACGTATCTGTAAACTGCCTGCATGAGCCAGAGCTGGTCATCGCTTCCGACGCCTATGCCGTCGCCGCCCCAATAGAAGTTATGGTATGCATATCCGTCCTCAAAGACGTTAGATGCCCACTGAGATATCATATCTCTTGCAAGACCTGAGTTACCCATGGCGGTCATATAGTACATAGAGGCATACATATCCTGTATCTCTCTGAAGCCTACCTTGCGGCCGCCCTTATTTGTCCACGCAAAGGCGCGGGTAACGAAGGACTGATAAAGCACCTGGAACGGAAGATTCTTTGAGATATAGGATGAAAGGAGCTTATCCTCGGAATTGAAGGTGATATAGGATGAATAGCTCTCCGCAAAGTCGACAACGCTCTTATATGCGGCGGTGAGAGCGGCGGGGTCACGGTATTTTTCAATAAAGTTATTGGATTGGCGGAGGAATATCTCGGTCACGTCATCATCGTGAGAGCAAATGCCTGCATAGGAGTCTGCCACGGCAACCTCGCCTGCCTTTACGGGCAGAGTTTTAGCAAGGGCAAAGAACGCGGCGTCCTTTCTGTTCTGACGGCTGGTGAGTCGTGCTCCGTTTTCGGGCTTCTTGATATCGCCGTTGCCTATAAATTCACGATAATTTACGCAATACTCGTCAAAATAGTCTCCGTTTGCAAGAACTGTTGCAAATCTGCGGCAATATCTGCCGTAGCGGGGATGAAGCCTGGGAGACACGCAAACAGGTCGTCCGTCGCTTGTGAGGATTGCTGATTCATGAACTATATTGGCATAAACAACGTCATCAAAAAGTCCGCTTGAGGCAAATACCGCAAGCATTCCGGTGAACACGATGCGGATCTCTCTATCCCTGTCCGTAAGGTTTTCGATCTCTACTCTCTGTGCTTCAACGGCTTCAGGCATATCGTGCTCGTGAGGGACGATGAAGATAGTTCTTGTGATCTTCAGACCGCACTCTGTTTCATATGTGATGACCGTTCTGTTTTGAAGATGGCGACATACTGCGCTTTTTACGTTTTTATCAACGTCTGCGGAATAGAATATCTGCTTTCCGTCCTCATAGAGATAGAACTGGCGGTTTACCGGTTCTCCGTTCTCCTCCATACGCCAAACGTATCTTGTTGCAAGGACCTGATTCTCTGCCTTTCCTCTGAAGGAGCCTCGACCAAAGGAATCCAGAGCGGATTTGGGTGTTGTGAGAAGAGGGTTCTCGAAGCCTACTCGGTTTCCGAGGAGGAGGTTAACATCAAAGTGGGGGCCTACGGGAACGTTTTTCAGGTCGATAACGTGGGCACCGTCATCATCTATAAAGCCGCGGCTTGCATCAAGTCGGCGGTAAATGGCCATAAGGCTTTCGGAAAGCTCACGGGGAAGCGGCACCTCACCCTTCTCCGCATAGAGCCTCAGACCTCCCTCAAAATCAAGAAGAAGGCTTCCCTCTCCGATCTCACAGAGATAATCGGAGACAGCGGGATCATTGAGTGCATAGAGGCACACAGGCATATAGTAAGGAAGGCCTGTTGCTCCAAGCACTGTCTTACAGTCGAAGGTAAGATACTCGCTGTCACTGACACCGTGAAGGCGCTCGGAAAACACCCTTTTAAGAAGGTCCGCGGGAACGGGCTGTATATCTCTGGATTTTACGTTGCAATACATTTTATCGTTCCTTTCTGTATTTAAGGCTGCACGTCAAAGAGGGCGTACATTGCGTTTTCAAAGCCCCTGCCGTACTGTCTTATATAGTTTTCAAGTGTATTTACCTCTGACACCACGTTTCTTACTGCCATATAAGTAATGGAGGGGATAGCGTCGTAGGTAGTTGAAAATGAATATGCGAAATCAAACACGGGATGTTCGATTATAAGGTCCATCATCCTGATAGAGGCATTGTCTCTGAGGTAATAGTAAGTGGCCTCGGTTACGTAAGCATCCTTTGTATAGCCGTAGGTCGTCATATTGATGCAGGCAAGGATATCTGCCGTCATTGAATAGTTGGGACCGGCAGCAAGGGCACTGAATACAAGAGCCTCCTCATAATTCACAAGTGTGAGGTATTCGCTCTGCTCTGCGTTATACTT
>JAFXFQ010000199.1 GCA_017520365.1 Clostridia bacterium | reverse complement strand
TATATATCCGAAATACGGTAAAAATCAAGTAGTATGTTGAAAATCGCGGCCACGGCATATGATGCATTTTGATTTGCTCCGATTCGCCACTGACATAGCTGAATATTTATGAAAGAATTAATTTGCAAAGATATCCAAACGCACAAACCTGTGCGCTTATTGATGTTTTTTTGCGCACACGAAGTACAGGCTTTGTGTGCGCTTTTTTGATTACTAATTTGTTTACAATTAATAGTTTATCATCATCTATTGACATAAAAACTGTTTTGATATATAATGGACCAAGATTGTGGTGCTTAAAACGCAAAAAACATCCACTACATACAAGCGAGGTTATTTATGAAAAAGATTTTATCTGCTGTGCTTTGCCTTGTACTTCTTGTGAGCGCTTTTTCCGTCACTTCCTTTGCTGCAAGCGAGGGTGAGGTAAAGTTCTCCATGAGAGGCGGCGAGGGTAAGGCCGGCGACATCGTTACAGTTGAGGTATACCTTGACGAGAACCCCGGTACTTGGGCGTGTCTCTTCCAGGTACGCTTCAATGAGAGAAACTTTATCCTTCTTTCCGTTGAAAACGGTGAGGTTTATACTGACGGAGAGTGGGTCAAGAGTGTTCTCACCAATAGAGGCAGATACATCTACTATGCAGAGGGTAACTCCCCCACACAGAACGTTACAAAGACAGGTAAGATCCTTACACTTACATTTGAGATCACAGAGAGAGCTCCCGTTGGCGACAACAACATAACTCTTTTCTTCCCTGATAACGGCTACGGTTGGTTCTTCGATGCAACGCTTTTCCCCGACGTTGTAAGTAATTACACCGTATCCTGCACTAATTCTGCAGTTGTAAATGTTCTTCCCACCGAGGATGCAGGCGTTACTCCCGACACCGATGAGGGAACTGATTCGACTGAGCCCGATACCGATGAACTCGATACAGATACATTGGAGCCCGGCACAGACACATTGGAACCCGGAACAGATACATTTGAGCCCGGTACGGACACAGCCGAGCCCGACGATACAACCACTGCAGATCCTGAGCCCGAAACGGAGCCCGGCAAGCCTGTTACCGACGTTGTTACAGACGATGTCGGCGATACATCGTACGTTCCTGTAACAGACGAGGATGGCAATGAGATCTACTGGGTAACCGATGATATCGGCGAGGTAGTTACAGACGAAAACGGTGATGCTGAGACTACAGTGGTGCCTCCCAGCTCTGAAGATGGTACTACTCCGCCTGTAACTGAGCCCGGTATCCCCGTTACAGAGCTTGTATTTGACTCTGACGGAAATATTGTTACCGATGAAAATGGCGAAAGAGTTACAAGCCACGTTCTTGACCCCAACGGTGATCTTGCATATTATGTTACCGACGAAAACGGTGATGTTATGACATATCCCGATGGTGAGGACGTTCTCACAGTGGTTCCTCCCATGCTTGAGGAGTCTCCGGAAGCCGAGGAAACCACAGGTGAGCCTGTTACCATTGCTCCCGAAACACAGGCACCTGCTCCTGATACGACCACTAAGGCGCCTGCTGATACTGAAGCTGCCAAGGAACCCGTTCCTCCCGTATCTCCTTATAAGATCATTCTTATTGCTTCACTTGCGGCAGTTGTTGTCGGTGCTATAATTGTTATCATCGTTATGACAAAGCCCAAGAAGGACGAAGAATAATTGAATAATAATTGAAATGGCTGTCGCATAAGTTTGCGACAGCCATTTTTTCTCTTACATTATTGCTTTTTAAGAACAGCCTGGTCCTTTGCCGGGCTTGCTCGGCCTGCAATATCGGGAGCTCTTCTCTCAAGAGCAGCAAAGGATATCTCTATATCCTCCTCAGCTTCAGCTTCGCTGAAGCAACCTACCGTGACCATATCGCAGTCACGGATGGTAGCCCAGTTGAAGTTTAATCCGACAAAAGGAGTTGTTCTTCCTGCGGCCATTGATTTAATAGTCATGACAGGCTTTTTTGCTCCTCTTATAATGGAGTTGACCGCCTCCACCTCGACCTGCATCAGAAAGCCCATGCAGTTGTATATCTGGATGTAGGTTTCAACGTCGTATCCGTTTTCATCGGAGTAAATAACAAGCTCCGGCATATGCGCGCTCAGTCCCGGGATCATTCCCGCATCTCGGATCATTTTTGTGTAATCGTCCAAACGATCCATTGTTCGGGTGCGCTTGCATACGAGCTGCTCTGCGGAGTAGTGGTGTATAAGGCAGAGCTTTGCTCCTCGGTCGGCAGATGCCTTGATGGCCTTTTCGGCTTCTCGACGGCCCTCGGCAGAGTCGTCAACATTAACGATGGGGGTATCCACCATTATCATTTCACGGCCTGTCTTTTCTTGGGTCAATTGAACTGCACGGTGGATGTGGGGCGCCTGATCGAAGGGAGCCATTACCGTATCTATGCCATGACTGAGAAACGTTTCGAACATAGGTATCATTGATTCAGGTTCATGGTAGCGATTCTTTATCATATTGTCGGCAGAGGGGGTGCGGTGGCTGTAGCCTGCGACCCAGTTTGTTCCCACGATCATTCGGGAAAGTGAAATGCCGCCGACTGTGGTTCTGGGAAACTGTTTTTTCATAAAATTTACCTCCTGCGGTGCTGTGTAGTGAGAAGCAAGCCGTCATCGCATCGCGTG
>JAFXFQ010000198.1 GCA_017520365.1 Clostridia bacterium | reverse complement strand
CGAGATCAAATACTGTCTTGATCTTTCCGACTCATGTATGCTTATCTACGGTCCCGAATTTATCGACCGCGTGGCTCAAGTCCGTGATCAGCTCAGCGGCATCAAGAACTTCTTCTTCGTCGGCGATGACGTTCCCGAGGGAGCAGACAGCTACACTGTATATTCCACCTACTGCACCTCTACTCCCCCTCCCGTGACCATCACGGAGGATGACGATGCTGCAATATACTTCTCCTCAGGCACCACCGGCTTCCCCAAGGCGATCCTCCACGCTCACCGCGCACTCATCTGCTCCTGTGAGACTGAGCAAAACCACCACTCTCAAAGCCGCGACGACGTATTCCTCTGCATTCCTCCCCTTTACCACACGGGTGCAAAGATGCACTGGTTCGGCAGCCTTCTTTCCGCAAGCAAGGCAGTAATACTGCGAGGTGTCAGCCCCGAGTGGATAATGCAGGCAGTCAGCGAGGAAAAGGCCACCATCGTATGGCTTCTCGTTCCGTGGGCACAGGATATCCTTGACGCCATAGACCGCGGCGATATCGACCCTGCGGAGTACAGACTTTCTCAGTGGCGTCTAATGCACATCGGCGCGCAGCCCGTTCCCCCCAGCCTTATCAAGCGCTGGAAGGAGCAGTTCCCTCATCACCAGTACGACACAAACTACGGCCTCTCCGAATCCATCGGCCCCGGCTGTGTTCACCTCGGTGTTGAAAACATCCACAAGGTTGGTGCCATCGGTGTTGCCGGATACCATTGGGAAACAAAGATCATCAGCCCCGATGGCTCCCCCGTTGAGCAAGGCGAGGTTGGTGAGCTTGCGGTAAAGGGTCCGGGCGTTATGAAGTGCTACTACAAAAATCCCGAGGCTACGGCTGAGATCCTCCACGACGGATGGCTCTGGACAGGTGATATGGCGAAGGAGGATGCCGACGGCTTCATCTTCCTCGTTGACCGTAAGAAGGACGTTATCATTTCCGGCGGTGAAAACCTCTACCCCGTTCAGATCGAGGATTTCCTCCGCACCAATGACAAAGTCAAGGACGTTGCAGTCATAGGCCTTCCTCACGAGCGCCTCGGCGAGATCGCCGCGGCTATCATCGAGCTGAAGGAGGACTGCACCGCCACAGAAGAAGAGATCAATGCCTTCTGCGAGGAGCTCCCCCGCTACAAAAGGCCCAGAAGGATCATTTTTGCAGATGTTCCCCGTAACCCCACAGGCAAGATCGAAAAGCCTCGTCTCCGCGAGATCTACTGTGGCAGCGTGACCCTGGTTGAAAGTCAGATCACAAAATAAATCAACATAAACTAAACATATTCTAAGTAAAGGAGAAAAAATATGTTGACCAAAGTTTTGACAGCAGTTCTTTTAATAATATTTTTTGCAGTTATGATAGGCATAGGTCTCTATTGCCGCCGCCATTCAACAGACGTTAACGGCTTCGTCCTCGGCGGACGCAGCGTAGGCCCCTGGCTCACTGCTTTCGCCTTTGGAACATCCTATTTCTCTGCCGTTGTCTTCGTAGGATACGCAGGCCAGTTCGGTTGGAACTTCGGCCTTGCCTCAACCTGGATCGGTCTCGGAAATGCCTTTATCGGTTCACTCCTTGCCTGGGTAGTCCTGGGCAGACGAACCCGCGTTATGACTCAGCACATAAACTCAAAGACTATGCCGGACTTTTTCGGCAAGCGCTTTGAATCCGATAGTCTGAAGATAGCTGCCAGCATTATAGTTTTCATATTCCTCATTCCCTACACAGCTTCCCTCTACAACGGCCTTTCAAGCCTTTTCAACATTGCCTTTGATATTCCCTACTGGGTGGTCATCGTGGTAATGGCTCTCCTTACAGGACTTTACGTTATTTTCGGCGGCTATATGGCCACCGCCATCAACGACTTTATTCAGGGCATCATAATGCTGGTTGGCATCGTCACCGTCATCGGTGCGGTTCTCGCAAATAACGGAGGACTGGGTGCCGCCATCACTGAGCTTTCTCAAAAATCATCCCCCGCAAATCCCGAGCTCAACGGCGCATTTGCTTCATTCCTCGGCCCTCAGCCCTTGTTTCTCTTATTCGTTGTTATGCTTACGTCCCTCGGAACATGGGGACTGCCTCAGATGGTGGGAAAATTCTACTCCATCAAAAATGAGGACGCTATCAAGAAGGGCACCATCATTTCTACCCTTTTTGCTATCGTTGTATCCGGAGGCTGCTACTTTCTCGGTGCCTTTGCAAGGCTTTACGAGGACAGCGACCTGCTCAGATACATAAACGGAAAGCTTGATTTCGACAGTATCATACCGGCAATGCTCTCAACTCTTTCCCCTATCATCATTGCAGTTGTAATGGTACTTGTACTTTCTGCGTCCATGTCCACTCTTTCAAGCCTTGTGCTTACCTCAAGCTCCACGCTCACCCTTGACCTTATCGTCCCCACTATGAAAAAAGAGCCGGGTGAAAAGAAAAAGCTTCTTATCCTTCGCTCCTTCGTAATGGTGTTCATCGTCATCAGCGCAACCATCGCCATCCTCAAGGATACCTTTAACTTCTCTGCGATCGCACAGATGATGGGTGTTTCCTGGGG
>JAFXFQ010000197.1 GCA_017520365.1 Clostridia bacterium | reverse complement strand
TATAACACCGAGCCGATCAAGTGCCTTAAGCTCATTATCTATCTTGTATCTGTCTGTTAATGAATAGACATATGAATCCTTCCGTTCATAATCACAGTCTATATCCTGACAGAGAGAATCGTATTCAGCCAAAGCTTCCTTCTGTGCTTCAAGATAGAGCCGTGCACTTTCAATGCCAAAGCTTTTGATAAGCCTGTCATATATAAGCCCGTGGGCAAGAGTGAGCTTTGCAGTTGTACCCCCTGTTACGCCACCGAGTATTCTGTCTGCTTCAAGGAGGATGCAATCCACTCCAGCGGCCTTAAGCTTATATGCACACAGCAAGCCTGCGATACCTCCGCCTATTATCAAAGTATCTGTATTAAGGTCGCCATCCAATTCACAAAATCTCTGTATTGAAGCGTTATTCTCCCATATGGATGTCATAAGTCCCTCCAAGGCTTTTTAGTTATTGTTTCACCTTTTAGAAGAATTATCATGGCCTCCAAAATACTCACAATAAAAAAAGCTATTGTAACACGGTACAACAGCTAAAAAGCATTTATATAACCTCTCTCCTTGCCACTCACGCATTATTCTGACTGACAAAGAACGGATGATCTATCACCCGTTTTTTATTATATGCAAAAACTATAATTGAACACGTGCATCGACAACCGCCACTCTGAATATACTAAAAAAAAGCAACGGGTGGTTTTATGAAAAAATCTTACGCTCTATGGTCATTTTGCGGCTTTGCCTTTACCGGTCTTATAGGAACACTTCTGCATTTTCTGTATGATTGGACAGGAGGCAGTATTTTTTCAGCTCCATTTTCAGGGGTGAATGAATCAACCTGGGAGCATATGAAGCTTTTGTACTTTCCTCTTCTGATCTTTGCACTGCTACAAAGCATATTTTTTCGGGATGTCAGGTCCTTTCCCTGCATAAAGCTTTGGGGGATTTTTTGGGGGCTTCTTGCTATTCCCATCTTATTCTACACCATCAACGGCGCATTCGGTAAAACTCCGGACTGGATGAACATAACCATTTTTTTCGTTTCGGCCGCTATAGCATTCTTACTTGAAACATATCTTTTTAAAAAGGACAGTGTAAGGTGCGCATACCGCAAAAAAGCATGGGTCGTGATCATCTTTATCGGTCTTTTATTTGTAATCTTCACGTTTTATCCCCCAAAGATTCCATTATTCAAGGACCCTGTTGATGGATTCTACGGTAGACCGCACTAATCCGCTAATCGTACACAAACTAAAAAAGCTGTAGTTTATACAGCTTTTTTAGTTACGGTATTTGTATGCAGCTTACAACTACATATTTTTGAGATGAGGAATCCTTTACAAAAAGGGTGAGATCTGTTATTTCATCGGCTCCTATATCAGAAGTGCTCTTATGTCTTTCAATCTCTGTGACCTCATAGGTAAATTCTGCTCCCGTCATATCCGTTACAGTCAGCTTATTTCCAAGGTCAAGCCGTTTCAGACAATCAAGCTGCCCCTTCAAATCCGCACCGGTTACAACGAGGCTTCCGTCATACACAGATCCTGAAACTCGCTGAGGGTAAGAGCTTCCCGCTTTTTTATCAAAAGATGACGCCACGGGGAGGGTCACGTCAAGCTCGGGAATTCTGAGCACTGCCACTACATTTCTTCCGTTGATCTCAAGAGACGGCATTTGCATTGAAGAATATGAATCCTTTGCACCTCCGCTTCTCTCGGGCAATATTCTTTCAATCTTTAGCAGGGTATCGTATGTAACGTTTTTTACGTTGTGTGCCATTACGAGGGACGAAATGATCAATGAAAGACTGACGGCAAGGAGCAGAGAGCCAATGATGATCGACCATTTACTTTTGGCTGACATTATCTTTTCTCCTTTGTCCCGATCCGAAAATGACAAGGATAATACCTGATATTGCCAAAAGAACTGCAACAGTATTTATAGGGAAATCCTCACCGGTCTGGGGGGCATCGGAGGGAGGCGGGGCATCCTGACCCCCCTCCTCTTTTGTATTGGTTATAATAAACGATGCTTCCCTTTCGGTCATCTTGACGGTATATCCTTCGGGAACATTTTTTTCCACAACGGAAAGGTCCGCGTCTCCGTTCTTTACCGCAAAGCTATACGTCCAGTTATTACCTGCATTCAGGGTTACTGTTTCAAGCACCTCACCGCCCGTTAAAATATCAACGGTAACGGCGTCAGGACGTTCATTTCCGTTTTCATCGCACCAGAGCTTTGTTACGGTGTAGGTCCTTTCTGCATCATCTGTCTGCTTTGATTTCGGTTTTATGCTGAGGTCATACTCGTACCCATCTCCATCGGGCATGGGAATACAGACCATGGTATCAAAAAATGTATATGTGGTACCATCCTTTTCAGTTGTTACCCGCATCACATAATAAAGACCGGTTTCGATGTCGGCGAAGCTCACCCTTCCCTGAGGGTCGGTTACTCCGCTTCTGTAAGGCTCAAGGGCATTAGCAGACACATATCCACGGATAGTCAGTGCAATATCGTTCCACTCTGTCTGTGATGTAACGCCCTGCACGTTTACCGGATATTTATCAAAGGGATCCACCTTTTCAAGCTCTCCGTCCTCTGTCACATCACTGACCCGATAAATGTATATTTCAAGTCCCTCAAAGGTCACGTCTCCCTTAGAATAGGTAACTGTCAGGCTGCATTTATGTTCTGCATCTATCTCCGACGCAAGGAGGCTTACAGGCTGAAAAAGGATAGAGAGGCAAATGAGCATACATATTGATAACGCTATATATTTTTTCATATATTCCTCCTATTCCAATTCTTCTTTCTTGATGGGCTTAAACATAACGTATATAAGAAGCACGACGATGATGGGCAATGCAACGAAGGGCATTACGATAAGAGTATCGATGCGGTATGCTTCATTACCGACGTATATCGTGCGCTCCTGTGTTGCATCAACCTGATGTCCGCGAACAAGAAGGCGCTGGGTATTGATGCCGTAAGGTGTGCAGGTCAAGAGTGTGCAATAGTCCTTCTCTGCGGTGATGCCTATGAGAGATGTATCACCGGGCTCAACGATCCTTATCTGATCCACCTCATAGGTAAAGGTACGGTCAAGTACCGTAAAGGTAAAAGTATCTCCCACCTCCATACGGTCAAGGTGAGTAAACAGGGTGGCTGTAGGTAATCCTCGGTGAGCTGAGACTACACAATGGGTGCTGTCTCCACCGACGGGTAGGCTTGTTCCCTGCATATGGCCTGCGGCCACGCTGAGGACCTCCTCTGCTGTGCCGTGATACACGGGAAGCTCCTGACTGATCTTGGGAACAGACAGATATCCCATCATACCTGTACCGCTGATGTCCAGAGTTTTCCAATACTCCTGCTCCAGAGCTTCATATTCATGGATCGGGAAATCAAGTGCCGAAAGCTTGCGGTTATATTCGTCTGCCGTATTGAATATCTCCGTCAGGTCCTCCGGCTTATATGAGGCCAGCATTTTTTCATAGTCAACTATGGCCTCACTCTGTGTCTTGGAGTTCCAGAAGCTGCTTATTGATGGATACAGCAGCACGGACAAGCCTATGAAAAACGATATAAGAAGTATTATAGTTACTTTTTTGCTTTGCATGGGCTTCTCCCTGATGTTGTAGGCTTGGCTCCCGGGCAGGCAAGCCTGCCCGGGAATCTTACAGCAATTATTTAAGGCTTAGTCCTTGATCATGGACATTCTCTTCTTTGTTACGAGAAGAACGCCTGCACCGAGAGCAACGATAATGCCGACGGTGATGAAGATGATAGTGCCTGTAGCACCGGTCTCAGGAAGCATGGAACCGGTCTTGTTTACAACGTGAACACCGGAGCCTGTGGAGTATGTACCGTCGTTGAATACGGAATCAAGGTTCTTATCAGCGATTGTAAACTCCTTACGAGCTGTGAGCTTGTTGTAACCTGCGGGAGCAACTGTCTCTTCGAGGTAGTAAATGCCGTTATCAAAGCCGATAACTGTGATCTTACCGTCTGTTACCTTGATGGAAACGCCCTGCTCATCGTCTCTTGCACGGCGATACATCTGGTTACCGTTATCATCGAGAACGGGAGTAACGTTGTCAGCCTCCATAAGAGGAACAATATGGATCTCGTTGCCGCCTGTGGCTGCGTCGTAGATACGGAACTCAGCGCCGTCGATAAGCTTGTTGCTGGAGTCTGTCTTTATGATGTCGATGGAGAATGTGTAAGTATTGGTCTTATCGTGAGTTGTGTAGTGCTCTTCACCGTATTCAAGGAATGCTTCGTTGGGGTTGCCGTTTGTTGTACCAACCTCTGCATAACGGTTAAGAAGTGTGTTGTAGTATACGAGGAGACGGTCATTTGCCTTGAGGCTTGCAACGAACTCTTCGCTGAAGATAACCTCGAATGTGCAGTCATCGTCCATTTCAGCAAGCTTTACTGAATAATCTACGTTAGGTGTAAGTGTAGTTTCAACGCCGAGGCTGTTTACGAGCTTGATCTCTGTAACGCCGCGACCCTCGTCAGTATCCTGAACGAAGTTGAAGTTTTCGGACATAACGTCGTGGAGAACGTAGTTCTCTGCACCTGAAGCAACGTGGATGATCGTCATAAAGTTTACAACCTGACCGATATCTGCTGTGTTTGTGTCGCCCCACATACCTGTAAGGTCTTCCTGAACCTGCTTGTCGATTGTGGGAGTCTGGTTCTTTGCATTTACAGATGCGTTGGGGTCAGTTGTTGTAAGACCGCAGAGAGCACCTGCAGAGGAGTCAACGAGATACCAGCCGAGAACGAGATCGGAGAATTTACCTGTTGCGCCTTCAATTGCCATGTCACCTTCGTTTTCGGATGTCTTAACGGGAGCGATGCCATTATTCTTTGCATATTCAAGAGCCTTCTGAGCAAACTCTGCAACGATGGCGTCAGTCTCGCCTGCAATCCAGGTAACGTAGCCTGCTTCGTCGATGGTGATGTACGCCTTAGCGTCATCGGTTGCGAAGAAGGCTGTCCAAGCGCTGTTGACCTTATAGGAGTATGCGCCTGTGTCCTTGTTGTAGCTTTCCAGATCGAGAAGCTGGTAAATTGCGTATGTGGTATCTTCTGTGATACCGTTGATGGTGATGGAGCCCTTCTCGTCTGCGGCCATTGCGGTCAGCGTAAGAGAGAAAACGAGCAGCATGGTGAGTGCGATGGAGATTAATCTTTTCATGATTACTTCCCTTTCTTTAAAAAATTTTTTTATAATTTAAATTAAATTTATGGTTTGTGATACTTGCCTTTTACCTGAAACAGAGGCTCACCTTTTCCTCCTTTCCCGGTAGAGACTGTACCACAAGCCGTATATCAGCGTGCAGGCAATAATGCCGGCGCCGCATAACATATAAATTAGTCTTGCCGGAGAACCGGTGGAAGGAAGGATGGGTCCTCCCGTACGGTAAGTATTGGTCAGGGCAATGGAATACTGAGGGGGAGATGAGCCGGTGGCGATCACGTCGCCGTAGCTTACCGCCCACTGGTCGTTTGGAACGACCTCCCTTACCGTGTAATTGATAACGTTACCGTCTGCATCAGTATAGGGTAATCCCAGGAAAACTGCTTTCCAGTCATTTTTTAGATTAAGGGTCACGGTTCTTCCCGTATCAACACCGTCAGCAAGGAGGCGAACTGTTATCTGCTCCTGCTCATATACGGTGCTGTCCATATCGTGGGGTATATCCCAGTCCTTCGTGACTGATACAGAGGTCTCCTTTTCAAGAGGAGTATTTCCGATAAGGAATCCCTGATCCTCAATGGAAACGTTTGAATTATACACTACCTCGGTGCACGGTGTTATCAGCAGTGCACTTGAGCTTCCGGTTCCCGACTGGAATTTCTGTGAGCTGTTCAGTGCGCTGTACATATAGTAATTACTGTACCTTAGCTGCAGGCCGTTCTGGGTAGTTGTAAAGGTGAAGAACTGCTTTCTGTTATTATCCTCAATGTGGCGGTTATATGCAAAGAAGTCGGTGGGACTACCGTTACCGTACCAAAATGTGATTGTCTGGCCGGCAAGGTTTGTCAGTCGTACGGTATTGCCGTTGACAGTTGCAAGCCAGAGGGCCAGATCGGAGCCCTTGGCGACCTCTGGGGTCACCCACATGTATCCCGTATCCTCTGCATATCGCTGTGTTGACAATGCAAGGCCCTCGGAATTTTTGATCAGATAGACCTTGCCATTCTCGAATGAGGTGGTATCCTGCCATTTACTGGTGGCTATTTCAAACTCGCCGTCGGCGTGCTCCACCGTACTGTAATAGCCGGATACGTAGGACTCTTCAACACCGTATTTTATCGGGGTGACACCGTCCTCGGCATATTTGGGGAGATTCTCCCATCTTGCCATCCAATTGGTAGCTTCGCTTATTGTTGCCTCCTGGAGACGTCTGACCGCTCCATCCTCATCGGTGACTGTAAGATACACCGTTACGGAATCACCTGAGTGACTGAGTGAGTCATTCCATTTTTTCATCACCTGGATCACCGTGGTCTCCTCTACCCACTTGGGAGCATTTGTGGCCACGATATAAGCCTGCTGAGTTTCGGCATCGATACGGAATCCGTGGACGATGAATCCGGGTGAGACTCCCACGTCATCATCAATGATCTCCACGTTATAGTTGGCTGTTCCGTTTTTATCGAAGGTGATGCATATGGTACCGTGGGCAAAGCCATAATCCTTATTATCCGGAGGCTTTGTTTCACGGATATAATATTCATTACCTGCACCCATTCCCCACATATTGGCCACGCCGTTTACAACCTTGAAAACATTGGTGGAGTGCTCGTCATTATCGTGAGCCTCCTTGCTTGTCCAAAGCTCGGCGGGAATTGTGCACTCCCTGTCCGTATATACGGAAAACTCAGCACCGTTGAGAACCTCGCGGGTGAGCACGTCCTCCTTCTGGATACTGAATGCAAATCGGGGAGCAAGGTTAAAGTAGATGGCACAGTTAGAAAGTGAGCTTCCTCGCTCAAGATAGAACATGGTCAGCTTATGCTCACCTGCGGTAATGCTTTTCAGTGTTTCAGTGAGAGCATCGTCCTGCACGCCGTTTATGGTAACCACACCGGTGGCAAAGTTAATATCACCGGATTCTCTTCCATGAAGACCGCCAAGGTCCAGGACCAGCTTATCGTCAACGAATATCCAGACATCGTCGTCACCTGTGAATCGGAAATGCATATCGTCTCCGTAGACGTCCTTATTTCCGTACTCACCATCGCTAAGGCGAATCCCCGGATCGTTAGGCAGATAGAAGTCTACCTCGATGCTCATGCCGAACAGGTAGTTGGTGCCTATTTTATCGACGCTGTTATTGCTGTCACTGTACTTACTGTCGTACATATAATGGGAAGTGCCCACATACTCGCCCTCGACGCCTTCGTAGGTATATATTGTCGGGCTCTTTCCGTTTGTATTGGTATAGGGGGAGTTCAGCGGCAGGAAGTCGGAATACTTTCCGTTATCTCCGCTGTTCAGAGAGTCACGTGTGCATTCAAGGTAATCATAGACGTAGAATCGCTGATTCGTCTGATTATATGAAGCTGCGTTACGCTCTGAGTTATAGTAGTAATAACCGTAATGGCTGTGACCCTCGTCCTCACAAAGCTGGAACAGGTGGTCCGCTTCACCCAGATAAGTTTTACCGGGCAGGATGACGTCGGGGTTAAACAGCATCTCTCTTATCGTATCGGTATACAGTCCCTGATAGACCGTGCCCGCTTCGGTAGGATTGTTTATATCGTTATGGTTCTTTGGATATGATATATCCTCATTTCCGCGGTCCCAGTCTCGGAAAATGAAGTTAAGCGTAGGATCACCGTTATACGGGTTATTTCCCGACGTCAGCAGCTCCCACGTTTCCGTGTGTGACGCGCTGTCTGCAGAGACCGTTACCTTTTCTGACAGGACGTTCAGCAGAACGCCGTAGTCAAACATTCTTGTAGTAACAAAACTTTTTGTGCTTACCGTATTCACTGTCTGGGAATTGAACTTACCAACATCGTAGCTGGCCGCCATCCAGTCTGCATAGAACACGGTATTTCCGGTGACAGTCACTGTGTCACCGGGCCGGTAGTATTTATGGTTTGTAACGTCGTACCAGCCCTTCAGCACGTACTCGTATTTATCCGGAGATTTCCAGCTTTCGGGAAGGGTCAGCGTTGATCCGAGATCTACCGTATATGCCGTATCATCTGAACCCCCGAGGCTCATGATTCCGCCGTTTGTACCATCAAGCCATACGGTATAAGTGCTTCTCACACCGATATTGAACGTCACGTTACTGCTCTGCGCCCGGGACATTTCAAATTTTCGTGTTGAGCTGTTAAACGAGATGTAGGCAGAATGGCTGAACTTCACACCGTTTCCAGAAGCAGACACGGTTGTTCCCCACCTTCCCGGCGTAGTTATTCCGTTGTCGGAGGCTCCGTTATAGAAGGGGTGAAGATATCGTCCGCTTCCCACGTTATGAATAGCGTAGGAGCTATTATTGTACCTTGATATGGTCCACAACAGAAGATCCGGATCATCAACATCTGCTGTGATAGTTCCGTTTGCATCGATGCTTACGGGAACTGCGTTTCCGGATCCGTCAAAGGCGTAATGGGATCCGTTATACGTGTAATAGAACACGAATCTGTCAGAGCTTGTCAGCATTGAGCTGTTATACGCGGTCACCGTAGCCAGTGTCGTTCCGCTTTCTGCGGACTCGACCATAAGCGCAAAATCAGAAACGTTTGGCACAAGGCCGTATCCGAGGATCTCCTCAGACGTTATGTCATACTCGACCTCCGTTACGATTCCGTCCACGTCACCCTCGATGACTTTGATCTTATCCGGGCTGATCTCAACAATGACGGCCACGGAATTTGCCGCGCCCTCATAGTCATATCCCTCGGGAACGTCCGTAGATTCGTTCTGTGCAGAGCCGTCCGTCTTATGAAGGAACAGGATATCTCCCACCTGAGGAGCATACTCCTCAGCGGGTATATATATATCCGCCTCCTCCCATTTGAGGCGCATGGCCTCAGGGCCTGAATTCAGGGGCACGTCATATGCTCCCGCATACTCAAGACAGAAGGACACGAACATTGCATTCCAGTCTCCGTATGGGTTGCCGTACCACTGTCCGTATCGAGTGATTCCCCGACGAACACCGTCAGCTCCAATCTCAAAGTTCAAAGTGCTTTCTCCGCATCCGAGCTGTGACTGCGCCACAAGCAGGACGTTCTCAGCAGTGGAGGATCCGGGAGTGAGCCCCTCAAGGCTTGCGATCCAATCCTCCTCAGTTTCAAGGTCGGCCTTTATATCCGAGTAGCAGCTTTCAACATGGATATGCTCCGCCAGGGGGCAATCCTTAATGACGTTATAGCACTCATCCGTATGAGTATGCCCTTCCCCCTCCTCTGCTGTACAGACAAGCTCAAGCTGTCGGCAGCTATCAGAGTGGACGTGCTCTGCCAATCCGCAGAATGCTTCACCCGCCATTGTGATTCCGGTCAGCTTCAGGTACCAGAACACACAAAGCACCACTATCAGCGAACAGAAGGCGGCGATGCTCCAGAATCTGCTGTTCATCCGCTTATCCTGCTTTGATCGCGCCAAATATTCAGTTGTGATCTCCTGCATCGCACCGCCCCCCTTCTTTAAGATAAAATTTTAATTGATTCAGATCAGTTCATCCATTTGAAATCGGCCAGCGGCCAGAATTTGCAAATGATCCTACCGACGATCTGATCCTCGTTTATACAGCCTATCATACTGCTTCGGCTGTCGATAGACGTTTCGCGATGGTCTCCCATCATAAAGTATGCATTTTCAGGAACCTGATATGGAAACTCAATATC
>JAFXFQ010000196.1 GCA_017520365.1 Clostridia bacterium | reverse complement strand
GTAGCACAAGGATTGATAGCCATTTTGTCGCACAATTCTTCCATCTTGCTTTTGGGACGTCGAGGGCGCCGTCCCCTACCATCACATCAATTTCTACCCGTTAAACTACGATTTATCGGTCTTTCTCGCAAGCGTCACTTATGCACTTTTCGAGGCCTCAGATCTATTCTGCGCTCGTCGCAGGGAAAGGCAGGCTTTAATACAACAAACACTTATTGTTAAAATTTTTCCGAAATCCTTGTTATTGGATGATAAATGTGATACAATCATTTTATCTATCATAAGGTACGGTCTAAAAAATGGAACGAAACAAAAAAATTCAGATATATTGCCTTTTTGCGGCCTCCGCTTTCCTTGGATTATTCGGTGCGGTGTGCCTGTATCTGGGCATTTTCAGCGAATACGACGATGCTATGGGTCATTTCGCCGTCTCCTCTGTATTTGCTCCCTGCGCATATCTTTGCTTTTTCGCAGGCCCTCTTCTCGGATTTGTGGGCTGGATCGTTTTTCGCGGTCACTCATCTCTTGACGAGTCCCCTTGGGCGTCTGTTATAACGAGAGTGGGCTGCGCCGTTGCCGCCGTATGCGTTCTTGCTTCCTTCATCCTTGATATAAACGCGGCTTCCGATGCTTTAAAGCCTGTCAGCAATACAGCACTTCCTTTTTATAACGTATCAAGGCTGTTTGCTATGCTTTCCGTGGTGAGCTTTGCCGTGAATGCCCTTATCTCAAAAAAGGCTCCCGCAAAGCCGATTGCGTCTCTCCTTTCCTTTGCGCCCGTTATCTACTGTGCCCTCAAAGTAATGCTTATGTACTTTGATCAATCCATAGCGGTAAACAGCCCCGTCAAGCTTACCTGCCAGCTGGCATTCATATCCTACCTCCTTGTGTTTACGGCACATACGGGACTCTCTCTCGGCCGCGGTCAGATATTCCCCCGCTATCTTTTCACCCTTTGCGCAGCAATGGCCATCGGAGGCAGCGCAAGCATTGCCTGTCTTTTCGTAAACCTTCTCGGCGTTACCTGTGCTGCAATCTCAAAAACCGATTATATCTGCCTTATGGGCTTTCTCGTTTATACCTGCTGCTCCTTCGGCGTGGCGGCAGATACTCGCCTTGAGTATAAGAAAAAGGTTAAATCAAAATAAAAAACGGGGCTGTCGCTTTTTCGTCAGCCCTATTTTAACGGAGATAAAATGATTTCACTTTCTGTAGGAAAAGTTACCTATTCCATAGGTCTGAAGACAATACTTTCCGATGTCTCCTTCGCAATTGAGGAGGGAGACCGCCTTGGCATCGTCGGTGTCAACGGCAGCGGAAAATCAACCCTCCTTCGCATCATCAGCGGAAAGATAGACCCGGATTCGGGTGAGGTTCATATTGCCCGCGATAAGACCGTGGGGATGATGGAGCAGAATGATGCCTTTGATGACGGTGATGTGGAAAACGAGACCGTTCTTCAGAGGATGTACGGCGCATATCCCAACCTTCAGCGTGACGAGGCAAGACTTTCTGAGCTTGAAAAGCTTCTTGAAACGGCCGCAGGTGACGAGGCACGGAGCCTGTATTCAGAGCTTGAAAGGGTAAACGCCCGCTTTATCGACGGAGGGGGACTTCACTATAAGTCCCGATGTAAAAGCCTTCTTGAGCGGCTTGGCTTTGACGAGCAGATGCATAGCCTGCCCATAACCGCCCTTTCGGGAGGACAGCGCACACGCCTTGCCCTTGCACGCCTTTTGTTTGCCGCCCCTGATATCCTTATTCTTGACGAGCCTACAAACCATCTTGATACAGATACGATGGTGTGGCTTGAGGAATATCTTTCCCAGTATAAAAAGACCCTTCTCGTTGTCAGCCACGACAGATATTTTCTTGACAGAGTCACCAATAAGACTCTTGATATCGAAAATTGCGGCGCAGAGCTTTATAGGTGTGCCTATACGGAGTACGTTCAGCGCAAAAAGGAAAAGCGTGCGGCGGAGGAAAAAAAGTACGAGCTCCAGCAAAAGGAGATAGCGCGCCTTGAGGCATATATCGAGCAGCAGCGCCGCTGGAATCGTGAGCGCAATATTATCGCCGCAGAGAGCCGCGAAAAGGCCATTGCCCGTATGGAAAAGGTGGAAAAGCCGAAAAACGCCCCCGGCACCATCAGCTTCTCTTTTGACGAGGCGGGAGAGTAGGGTAACGACGTTCTCTCAGTCAAGGGACTGAAAATGGGCTTTGGTCAGAAGACACTTTTTGAGAATATCTCTTTTGACGTAAAAAAAAGGGAGAGAGTTTTTATTGCAGGTCCAAACGGCTGCGGAAAATCCACCTTTCTGAAGCTTCTCCTCGGTCATCTTACACCTCTTGCGGGAAGGATAGATTTCGGATATAACGTTCAGCTTGCGTATTACGACCAGGAGAACCAGAATCTTTCCGAGGATAAAACAGTGCTGGATGAGATATGGGATGCGTACCCCACCATCACGCAGACACAGCTGAGAGGCCTTCTCGCCTCCTTCATGTTCCGCGGTGACGACATTGAAAAAAAGGTCGCCGTTCTTTCCGGCGGAGAGAGAGCAAGACTGACCCTTGCAAAGCTGATGCTTTCAAAAATGAATCTTCTCATCCTTGACGAGCCTACAAACCACCTTGATATTCCCTCACGGGAGGTCCTTGAGAACGCTGTGGCAGAGTTTGACGGCACCGTTATTGCCGTCAGCCACGACAGATATTTCATAAAGCGACTTGCAACCAGAGTTATCGAGCTTTCCGATCCCATGGGCGATTGGAGAGGCGGATATGCTGAATATGCGGAGAAAAAGGAGGCAAGGGAGGAGGCTGAGAAGCAGGCCTCCAAAGAGGTGCCCACCCAGGCCAAGGAGGAATATCTGAAAAGAAAGCAAAGCTCAGCAGACCGAAGAAAAGAGGCAGCCAGACAGCGCAAGGTGCTTTCTGAGATAGAAAAGCTGGAGGCAGAGCTTGAAGCGGTCACCGATGAGCTTTTCGGTGATGCCGCATCAGATTACCTCCGCGCCGCCGAGCTTGACGAGAGGAAGAACGCCATCGAGG
>JAFXFQ010000195.1 GCA_017520365.1 Clostridia bacterium | reverse complement strand
TAATTACCTTGTATAATTGTTTATGAGAGGTAATTTATGAAAGGACCGAAGAAAGTTTTCGTTTGCAGCGAGTGTGATGCTCAGTTTCCACGCTGGAGCGGACAGTGTCCTTCCTGCAGGGCCTGGAATACTCTCAGCGAGGAGACATATACTGCTCCCGCAAAGCAGAGTCTGGCATCTGTCAGACCTGAGAGAGGCGAGCGTGCCACCACCTTTTCAAAGATGGAGGATACGGATAGCGTTCGTATTATCACGGGCATAGGTGAGCTTGATCGGGTTCTCGGAGGCGGACTTGTTCCGGGAAGCGCTGTGCTTCTTGCAGGTGAGCCCGGTATCGGTAAATCAACTCTTCTTATGCAGCTTTGCGGAAAAGCTGACGATAATTACACGGTTCTTTACGTTTCGGGTGAGGAGTCAAAGGGTCAGCTGAAAATGAGAGCCCAGAGGCTTGGTGTTGACAGTGCAGACGTTCTTGTTCTCACGGAAACGGACCTTGACTCTGTAATTAACGAATATGAGAGAGTCAGCCCTGACGTTGTAATAGTTGACTCTGTTCAGACTATGGTATCTGCCTCGGTTGATTCCTTTGCGGGCAGCCCGACACAGGTGAGGGAGTGCTCATCAAGTCTCATTACCCACGCTAAGGCAGACGGATGTGCTATCATCCTCGTCGGTCACGTAACTAAGGAGGGCAATATAGCAGGCCCCAAGACTCTTGAGCATATGGTGGATGCGGTGCTGAATTTTGAGGGAGACCGCAGCCAGAGCCACAGAATAGTGAGAGCAATAAAGAACCGTTACGGCTCTACAAACGAGATCGGCGTATTTGAAATGACGGATACGGGCCTTTGGGAGGTTGATAATCCATCGGCAATGCTTCTTGCAGGCAGGCCCCGTGAGGTTTCGGGCAGCTGTGCCGTTTGCGTGATGGAGGGAACTCGCCCCATTATCGCAGAAATACAGGCCCTTGTTACAACGTCCGTTTTTCCGTCACCCAAAAGAATGGCTGACGGTATAGATTATAACAGAATGTGCCTTCTTCTTGCTGTTCTCGAAAAGCGGTTAGGCTATAAATTCTCCCAATGCGACGTTTATCTTAACGTTGTGGGCGGCCTTCGCATTGACGAGCCAAGCGCAGATGCGGCTATTGCTACAGCTCTTATATCAAGCCTTAAAGATATTCCCGTACCCGCAGACCTTATCGTTGCGGGGGAGATAGGCCTTTCGGGCGAGGTGAGAGCCATCTCTGCGGCAGAGCAGAGAGCAAAGGAGGCGGAGCGCATAGGATTTAAGCGCATTGCTCTCCCCAAGCGCAGTATTTTGAAAAAGCAGCCTGTGCTGAATGAAGCAAAGATCATAGGTGTTTCGGGCATATATGATTTTGCGGCCATCCTTGCAACGGGCGCCAAAAACACAAATGAGGATAATGAATAATAAGCGATACAGAAAAGCTTTAAAGCTAATATATATTCTCTGCGGCGGCTTCGGCTTTGTTGCCTATGTTTCCTTTTTGATAAAGCTACTCCTTTGGCCATCCAATAAAATAGAATTGATAGTGGCTCTTTTGGGTATTGCCGTTGCGGGTATTCCTGTTTTTTTTCGTTCTTTTTTTGAAAAAAGATTACCAAAGCGCCTGTTTTTCGTTCTTGAAAGCATATTTGCCTACGGTATGCTTTTCTATGTCGTCACATTCCTTTGTCTCAGTGCTTTTATTTTCAGCGCGGGTGCTTTGCAGGCCGACGTTGATGACCTGCCGGAGGATGCAGTCTTTATCGTATACGGTGCAGGTCTGAAGGACGGTGCTCCCGGTGCCACCTTGAAAAAGAGATTGAATACAGCCTTTGAATATATGACGGCGATTCCTGATTCTGTTTGTATTCTTTCCGGCGGACAGGGGGCGGACGAGCCGTGGAGCGAGGCTCAGGCGATGAAGGATTATCTTATTGAGCTGGGACTGTCCGAAGAGCGCATTTATATTGAGGATAAGTCTAAAAACACTATTGAAAACGTAAAGCTTTCCAAGGAGATAATAGAAAGGGAAGGCCTTAACGGCGACGGGATAGTATCCGTTTCCAACGCCTTCCATATACCACGCATTGAGCTGATCTGCTCCAGAACAGGGGTGAAAAGCGAATTTGTACTTGCCCCCGACCCCAATCCCTATACTTTGTTTTCCGTTATTGTGAGAGAGTATATGTCATATACGAAGCTTCTCATATTCGGAACGGAATAGGAGACCTATGAATAACATTTGTTATATTGTCGGTGCATCCGTTACAGACGGAATGTATATTGATAAACGAGAAGGCGATCTTGTCATCGCCGCCGATGGAGGCCTTGCCTCACTTGAAGAGATCGGAATTCCCCCCGATCTTTGTGTTGGAGATTTCGATTCACTCGGACATATACCCAATATTGAAAACACAGTATGTCACCCGGTTGAAAAGGATGATACTGATACAGCCCTTGCCATTTCAGAGGGAACGGACAGAGGCTACGGAGCCTTTGTTATCTAC
>JAFXFQ010000194.1 GCA_017520365.1 Clostridia bacterium | reverse complement strand
TATTTGTTTTTAAAAAACTGATAGAAGGAGCAGGGGATCATACCGTTGTAAAGCTTTCTCAGCTTGTCGGCACGGCGGCCGTAAAGACGCTGGAAGCCATCGTGGGAGGTTAGAACGTATATCTGCCAGCGTTCGAGTCGCTTCCATGCCTCGCCCATTTTTTTGTAAAGCTCCTCCGCCTCCTTCTTTTCAAGAAGGCGTTCACCGTAAGGGGGATTGGTAACAACGGTGCCTCGAACACCGCCCGTTGTAAGGTCAAGCGCATCAGCCACGGTAAAGTCGATCATGTCGGCAACACCCGCTCTTTTTGCAGCTGCTTTCGCTATTTCGATGCATTCCGGGTTTATATCACTTCCCATAGCGCGAAAGGCGCAGTCCTCTTTAATACTTGATATAGCTTCCTTTTTTGCTCTTTCCCAGATTTCCTTTGGAAATTGTGGAAACTCCTCCGAGCAGAAACTTCGTTTTATTCCCGGAGCTATGTTTTTCATCATCATAGCACCCTCTATAAGTATGGTTCCTGAGCCGCAGAAGGGGTCGCGGAGAAGCACGTCCTCGCGAGGGCGGGAAAGCTTTACTATTGCAGCCGCCAAGGTTTCACGAAGGGGAGCGGCGACAGATTGGGGACGGTATCCTCTTTTGTGAAGAGGAGTGCCCGAAAGATCTATCATAAGAGAAGCGCGATCCTTGAAAATAAAGAAATCAATTTGATATTTTATGCCGTCCTCGGGCAGAGTCTTCATTCCGTAGATGCCGCCGAGGCGTGTTGCAACTGCTTTCTTGATGATCTTCTGGCAGTCGGGAACAGAGAAAAGTGTGCTCTTTATGGCGTGACCGCGAACAGGAAACTGATCATTTTTGCCGATCCATTTTTCCCATTCCAGAGCCTTTGTGCCTTCAAAAAGAGAGTCAAAAGTCTTTGCCTCAAACTCACCCAGATTGAGGTAAAGACGCTCTGCAAAGCGAAGATTGATGTTTGCTTTTGCACAGGCTGCTATGTCTCCCTCAAAGGTAATGCGCCCGTCCATTGTCTCGGTTCTGCGGTAACCGAGAGCATCTATCTCTTCTCCGAGAAGTCCCTCAAGGCCGAAAAGACAGGTTGCGGTATATTTAAGATTCATTGCCTTTGATCCTTTCCGTGTTTTTTACTCCATGAAGAGTGAAGGTAAAGCGACACCATTTCGTGTGCTCGCTCTCCACCCATATTTTCTGTCCCTGGGCTTCGATAATGGCACGTGAGATGTACATACCGAGACCAACTCCCGTTTTATCTTTCCCTCGGCTCTTGTCACTTTTGTAGAATCGCTCGAAGATATAGGGAATATCTTCCTCAGGGATGCCCTCGCCTTCGTTGTAAACGCTGACATATACGGTGCCACCCTTTTCGGTGATGCTGATCTTGTAGTTCCCGCCTTCTCGGGAGAATTTGATGGCGTTATCACAAATATTGTAGAAAATCTGGTGAATGGCATCCTTGTCTGCAAGAACGTACATATTGTCCTGATCGCATTCAAACTGAACGTCAAGCCTTTTGTCCTCAAGACGTTGGATGTTGGATATTATGATCTCGCGCCCCTGTTCACAAATGTCGTACACCGTGGGAGTGAATTTGCGTTCTCCCGCTTCTATTCTGGAGATGTCAAGAAGGCTTGAAACGAGACGTGAAAGGCGCCTGACCTCGCCCGCAATTATTCCGAGATAATACTCGTGCTGCTCGGGAGGTATAGCACCGTCAATAATACCGTCAATAAATCCTGAAATGGTGGTCATAGGCGTCCTGAGGTCGTGAGATACGTTTGCAAGAAAGCTTCTGCGCATATCCTCAAGGTTCTGAAGAGAGTCAGCCATGTTGTTGAATGCACGTGCAAGCTCTGCTACCTCGTCCGTTCCTATAACGTCTACTCTTGCATCAAACTGACCGTTTGCAAAGCACTTGACTGCACGGCTCATGTCCTTGATGGGGCTCACGTTACGCTCGGTTATAAAGTATACGGCAATAAGAGCTGCCAGCATTATCCAAAGCACCGCCAGCGTAACGGTTCGTGTCATGGTTGAAAGAAGCTGGTCTGTTCCCGTACTGCCGGAAGCGGCAAAAACGGCTCCTGCATAAACGCCGTCCTCAAAAAGGGGAATTGCGTAGCAGATGTGCTCGGAAACAAAGAATCCCTGCATATTGTCCGTTGAGGTAACGTGGTTACCCTTTTCCAAAATGGAATTAATATCAGCCGGCAAACGGTACTGCTTTTCCGGCCCGAAAATAGTGCTTCCTTCCTTGTTGCCGTCAATAACGTCCGTACCCTTGCTTCCGCCGAAGTGGATGACTGTGCCGTCATCGGTGCAGAGGAACATTACCTGGTTCTGGTCGTTAACGGATAAAAGCTCAAGAAGAAGACTCAGCTCGCGCTCCTCTGTGTTCAGAAAATCGTTGAAATCTGTGTAGGATTTTGCGGCATAGCTGTTTTTGATGAAGACCGCCGCCGAATTTGCAGAGTTTGAAAGGGTCTCCGTTTTCATATTTGTCCCGTAGGAGTTAACGATAACTGATATGGTTGCCGTCAGCACGGAGAAGAGAATGACCATAATTAGCAAAAACGCGGCCATATATTTAAAAAAAATGCCCTTTGGTCTGAACAACGGTGTGTCTCCTTTCTAAAATGCTTTAAGGGCGGCTGTCGCCGCCCTGATAGTTCTTTGGATTTACTGTAAAAGCTCAAACTTGTAGCCAACGCCCCAGACAGTCTTGAGTGTCCATTTGTCGGAAACACCCTCCAGCTTTTCGCGCAGACGCTTAACGTGAACGTCAACCGTTCTTGAGTCGCCCAGATAGTCAAAACCCCATACCTTGTCGAGAAGCTGATCTCTGGTAAATACGCGGTTGAAGTTGGAGGCAAGGAAGTAGAGAAGCTCCAGCTCCTTTGGGGGGATGTCGATGGGCTTTGAGTGGATCTTCAGCTCATATTTCTGAAGGCTGATCTCAATATTCTCAAACTTGATGGTCTCATCGTCAAGCATGTGATCGTGTGAGTTGTATCTGCGGAGAACTGCCTTGATGCGTGCAGAAAGCTCCTTCATGTCAAAGGGCTTTACCACGAAGTCGTCAGCACCCAGCTCAAGGCCAAGAACCTTGTCGAATACTTCGCCCTTGGCAGTTATCATAATAACAGGCTTTTGTGATACCTCTCGGATCTCGCGGCATACCTGATAGCCGTCCTTCTGGGGAAGCATAATGTCGAGAAGCACGAGATCGGGCTCGTACATCTTGAAATAGCTGAGTCCCTCAGTACCGTCAAGAGCAGTTTTCACCTCATAGCCTTCATTTTCAAAATACAAGCGGAGAAGCTCGCAAATATTGGCGTCGTCATCAATAACAAGAATTTTAGTGCTCATATCATATGTGCTCCTTTCAGGGCGGTCATCCACAAATCTATTCAAATATATGATACCACAAAAAAATGGCTTTGTATAGTATCTTTGAATAAATTATTTTTCAGCAGAAAACCGATAAATATTCCTTTTGCGCTATCATTATAGCGTGCTAAAGTGACGGTTATGTGAAAATAGGGTGATTTGTTGTAAAAATATGGATGAACTAATGAAAAATTGCTTTTTCTCTTGATAATGGGAAATGTTTTCTGTATAATATATAGGTAATTTTGCAAAATGAGGTATTTATATATGAAGCTTGGTATTATCGGCCTTCCCAACGTGGGAAAGAGCACGCTTTTTAATGCTATAACAGGCGCGGGCGCCCAGTCTGCAAACTATCCCTTCTGCACCATCGATCCCAACGTTGGTATAGTCGCAGTACCCGATAGCCGCCTTGACGTTCTTAACGAAATGTATAAGCCCCAGAAGTATACACCTGCAGTTATCGAATTTGTAGATATCGCAGGTCTGGTTCGCGGTGCATC
>JAFXFQ010000193.1 GCA_017520365.1 Clostridia bacterium | reverse complement strand
CATATACATCAATACCAAACGTCTGTAGCACAAGGATTGATAGCCATTTTGTCGCACAATTCTTCCATCTTGCTTTTGGGACGTCGAGGGCGCCGTCCCCTACCATCACATCAATTTCTACCCGTTAAACTCCGATTTATGGGTGATTGACACGGTGTAAAAAGTGTGATAAAATGAAGCATAGACATTTTGAAACGAGGTGCTTTACTATGTTTAAGAAGATCGCAGAAGGCGACGTTTTTGCAACAAAGGATTCCTGTGCGACCAGCGGCCCCCGCTGTGCAGTTCTTGATGACGGCAGAATTCTCTGCACCTTCATGATAAACTCCAAGGGCGGTGCAAACGATTTTGTTACGATGGCAGCATACGGCAGTGCCGATCTGAGCTTCGGCGAAGCAAAGCCCGTTTGGCCCCATCTTATAGGCAAAAAATCTCTCTTCGGCTCCGTTCGCAAGGGTGATGACGGCAAATACTCCATTGCAGGTCAGGTATTCCCCATCGCATACGAGGGAGAGGATTTCTGGTCTGACGAGGCTCTCGGCATGAAGGAAAACCACGTGTTCTACTCCCTCTCCGATGACGGCCTCAACTTCCCTGAACCTATAGAGGTAGACCTTCCCTTCTATGCATCCGCAGAGCAGCCCGGCGGCCTTCTCAGAGACAGCGACGGCGCTCTCACAATGATCTACTCCCCCTATCCCACCATCGAAAAGAGAGAGCCTGTCGATAACGAGTGCATGGTGCTTCTCCAAAGCCGTGACGGCGGCAAGACCTTTGCAGGCAAGAAGTTTGCCCGGATCGAAGAGGACAGCCAGTATGCAGAAAGCTGGATCACCCGCCTTTCCGACGGCCGCCTTATGGTCTCCACGTGGCAGACAGCCAGCGAAAACTCCAGCCAGTACCTCATCTCCGATGACAACGGCGAGTCCTTTAAGGGCCCCTTCCCCCAGGAGTTCAAGGGCCAGAGCACAGGCATCTCCAAGTGGTCTGACGGCACGGTTCTTATTGCATACAACCAGCGCAAGCACGGCACTGTAGGCGTATGGCTTGCCCTTGAGAGCTTTGACGAAAACGGCAAGGCGACTCTTCTTGAAAACGAGCCCGTATGGGAGGCCGCAACTGCTACAAAGACGGGCGACAGCACCGACTTTGCTCAGTGGACAGACTTCTCCTTCGGTGAGCCCTCAGTCACCGTCCTCCCCGACGACAGCCTCCTCGTTACACTTTGGTATCAGCAGGATGACGTTAAGGGAATCAGATACGTCCGCCTTATAAGAGAATAAAAAATCGCTCCCCCGATCCGAAAAGGATCGGGGGAGCTTTCATATCATCATCTTTGATTATTCTGCGTCTTCGTTGCCGCGAAGCTCTTCAACAAGCTCCTCCAGCTCCTCGGGAATGAAGAAGTACTCTCCGTTCATATCCTGAAGAAACTCGATCATCTCATCAACGCTTTCCATACCGTACAGCTCATAATTCTCGAGATACTCGCGGATCTCTTCTGTTGTGGGAAGCATGAAATCAATGTATGAATCATAAAGAGCCTCTGCTATCTCGTTTTCGGAGTAGCCTGCAGCTGCCAGCTCATCCATAAACTCTGTGAGCATTTCCTCTGTTGCACCCCAATTGGTGGTAAGAGCCTCTACAGAGCTTTCAATGTAAAGTGAGCAAAGGTAGCTGTACTCATCCTCAAAGCCCTCCTCTGCATAGCCTGCAAGGATGGTCTCAAGCTCATCCTCATCGATCTCGCTGTTCCAGCAGATCTCATCGAAGAAAGCTGTCTCATAATCAACGCTGATATCAAAATCGGGGAACAGATCATCCTCGCTTCCGTCGCCCATATCACCGAAGCCACCGTTCATCATATCGACCATTGCCTGAAGGCCTGCAAGATCCTCAGCGGTGAGATCAAAGATGCTTGTGTGCTCAGGCACCTCGGGCATTTCTCCGTCAAAGGAAACGGAAAGCTCAATAGAATCATAAACCGTTACAGGCTCGATCTGGAAAATATCATCCTCAGATTCAAAATCGGGGAATGCGTTTGTGAGATCAGCCTTGAGATCAAAGCCCTTTTCGTCAAGAGTGAAGGTTCCTGTTACGGAATACTCCTCTTCATCCTCGGTATACTTAAGCTCGAATGCGCCCTTGTCGTCAATGGAGAAGGTGTAATCGATCTCGTGATTCTCTATCTCTTCCGACTCCACGTTTCCATCTTCGTCATATGCCATGGAGATCTCAACAGTTGAGACCTTACCGCTTGTAACAGTCTTGCCGTCCTTAACGGTGGTCGTACCGGTGACGCTTGACTCAGCGTCCTCAAATTCACCGATCTTGGAGGTTATCTTAAAGGAAGGAAGAAGCTGTGCTACGGGATCTGCACCGAGAGTTATTTCGAAATTTAAAGTATTTTCGGAGGGGTTGCCCTCGTAATCACTGACCTTGAAAACAATGTCGCTTGTAAGCTTCACAAGCGCGCCGTCCTTGGCGGAGATGTAATACTTAGCTGTAGAGCTCATATCGGGGAGGCTTTCGGAAAAGTCTGCAAGGATATCCTCAACGCCGTCAACCTCGGCAAGCTCAACAAGGCTCTCAATAGTGGAGACAGTGTCGTCGCAAAGATCCTTGTATATCTTTTCGTCAAGGGTAGCTGTGATAACGATGACAGACACCTCGGTACCGTCAACGGTGATCTTGTCCTCTGCTGTTTCAAACTTGAAGAGGTCCTTTTCAACAGTTGAAGCAATGCCGTCTATGTACATATCAACGATCTTCTCAAGGCCCTGTGTGTTGCTGAGAGAATCGAAGATGCCGGAATCAAGCTCAAAGCCTTCAATCTGTGTAAGAATGCCGTAAATGGCAGATGCCTCAACCTGGTCTGAGGTAACGTCAAGGGGAAGGCTCAAAGCACCCTCAACACCAAGACCGGAGGTAAGGTCGCCGTTTACAATGAGGACGTTGTCGGCAAAATAAATATCGGTTGCGGAGGTGAACTCCTCGCCGTCAAACTCTTGGGAATTGCCCATCTGAACTGCAATGTTCATTGCCTCTGTATCTATAAATACAGAATAATCATTGCTTACGCCGTTGCCCTCAGTTGCAAGGCTGGCGGAAAGCTTCGTGGGAGCAGTTTCCGACTGCATGAACGCATAGGGAGTATCCTTGAGGGAAAGGCTTATGGAATCAGAAAGAAACTTTGCAGGCTCCTTCTTAACGTCCTCCACCTTTATCTGAGTTTCAGGCTGCTGTTCTTTCTTATCGTCCTTCTTTCCGCAACCTGCGGTCAGAAGGCAGGACACCATAAGAACGATAGCAAGCGCAACGGATAAAAACTTTTTCATATTGTTAATTTCCTTTCTGAGAAATTATTTAAAGCATATTATTAAATGCTTATGTTTATTATATTATACCTTAAAAAGTACCGTATGTCAACCGGACGATTCTGCCTCTTTGTCCCGTGCCGATTTTTTAAAAAACACAGCATAAAGAAAGAGGGAGAAAATAGCTTCGCAGTGATATGTTCCTTTTGGGAACGTAAAGGAACAAAACCCAAAGGCGGTTTTTGATTTTTATCGGGTTCTTTAAAATAACAAAGAACACTTCCGCAAAAGTTGGTTGCGATGAGGGATTATCTCAACAAAAAATGATATTTTTCCTTACGGAAAAGTGAAATATTTCCTATCGGAAATATGAAATATTGCTTAGCAATATGATATATGCCCTGCGGGCATATTAATGTGAAAAAAGCTCCGTTGCCAAAGCAACGAAGCTTTTTTATTCCTTAATATTTTCGAAGAAAATATATCATAGGCAAAGCCT
>JAFXFQ010000017.1 GCA_017520365.1 Clostridia bacterium | reverse complement strand
TACTAACTCCGCTTCCATTCAACCTCCGATTTGTCGTTTGTATGCTGACACAAACTTTTACAAAAAACGGCTGATTTCTCAGCCGTTTTTGCGTGTATCATGAGGAAGGCTCCCTGAGTTTACGGTTCAAATGTTTTCAGTTCATCACATGTGAGCACATAAACATCCCTGTCTGTTTTAATCTTTTTATTAACTGACACGTATCCGTTTTCATCAAGCCCGCATATTCTGAGCGGGGTTCCGTTTATTACGATCATACCCACCGTTCCCTTTTCCGGAAAGCTTTTTTTCGCAACCACCCATTCGTCCTTTGCAGGGTGATTTCCCAAAGGATAGAATTGCTCCCACAATACGTTTTCACCCTCAAGACGGATCACCGTATGCTTGCCGGCCTTTTTCAATACCTTTAAAACCGTATATTTTACGCTATCATACTCAAAGGAATGCTCGGTATAGGTTTCTGTGGTTTTGATAAGCTGTGATTCCTTTTCAAACGAATCAAAAAAGCTTTTCTCACAAAGCTTTTTGTTTATTATTTCGAGGTGCTTTTTTTCAAGGCTGTCTCCGATAATATAACAGACGATAAAAACTGCTATAACCACGAGAGTTGTAATCAAAGTTGATGTCATAAGCATTTTATAGTTCGTATGACCGCAGGAATGATCGAAATGACCGAACAGCCACAAGCAAATGGGCTCGGCAATGCACCAAATACCTATCACAACTGCTCTTCGCACCCATTTTTCAAGGGGAGATACACCCTCTTTGAATATAAGTCCTGCGGAAATTGACATAACCGCCACCATAATATTAATTTCATACAGAAAACTTATGCTCCGCAAGTCCTTCATAAATAGAGATATTACCGTACAGCTTAAATTTGCAAAAGCCAGACCTACAACCAGACCTATTGTTATGTTTCTAAGTTTCTTTTTCATCACTACACCCCCAGTTTATCCTTTATGGTGCTTACGTACTGCCTTGAAACGAGGAGCTTTTCACCGTTTGCAAGAAGTGCCTCCAGACGCGAGCCCTTGGTTCTTTTGATGCTTTTCAGCTTTCTCAGATTTGAGATAACTGCCTTTGATATTCGTACAAATGTTGTACCGGAGAGCTTTTCTTCAAGCTCGTAAAGCCTTGCCTTTATCTCGTAAACCTCGTCCTTCGTATAGAAAAAGGTCTTATTATCAACGGATTCAAAATAATATATATCCTTTAAGGGAATAAAGCTGACGGTCCCCTCCTTCTCCCCTGCCACCGTGTTTCCGATGAGAGACAGGCAAGCGAGTATCTCCGATAATTCTTCATCTATGTATTTAGCCTTAATGGTAATCTCAGTTTCATTAAAGCCCTCGTTCTGGATTATTTCGATTTTCATTAGATCCCTTCTTCCTTTTGCATCGGCACCTTGCAATTTCAGTATAGCAAGGCAGTATCCTATTTTCAAGCAGTTTTCTGTAAGATGCAATTATGGGTTGTGAGATGCAAGGATGGAGTGTATATTTTAGCTTATCGTACGCTTGAACTTAATTTGATATGCGAAAGGAACGGCGCGCACCAAGTCCTTCTCCCGAAGAACGACATTATTGTGAGAGCTTGTCTTTGTCCGGGGGAAGGCCTTGGTGCGAATCGCCTCTTTAGCTTATCAAATTTCGTTTCGATTTATTTGCTAATTTTTAGGACCGTCGAGGACGCCGGTCCCTACAACACACTAATACCGTTTCACCGTTAAATCCAAATCAAAGAAATCCGCCTCAGCGGATTTCAACCTCTTCTCTCTTAACTGAAAAAAGCCCCGATGGGGGCTTTTTTTATGCATATCTTGATATTATCTCGTTCTGCTGTTCATCGTTCAATTCGATGAAGTTTATTGAGAATCCGCCGATACGGACAATGAGATTCTTATGGTCCTCAGGATGTATCTTCGCATCGCGCATATCCTCAACGCTTGCTGTGGTTATCTGGGCAAGCTGTCCGCCGCTCTGCAAAAACGCCTCCATAAGAGCCTGTATCTTCACTCTTGTTTCGGGGGTTTTCGTATTATCCGTAGGAACAAGAACGTTGCAGGTAGTTCCTCCCACACCAAGGTCCAGGGGAAGCTTTGCAACGGAGGAAAGCATTGCTGTAAGGCCTGCGGCGTCGCGTCCCGGCACGGGGCCGATGGAATTTCCGAGGGGCATACCGTGGTAGCGTCCGTCAGGTGTTGCCCATGTTTCTCCGCCCATATAGATTCCGCTGGAAAGGAGCGAGCAGGCACCTGAGAACTCGCCGCCGCGAACGGATTTATACTTCTTTATCTCGCCCCAGAAATCAGAAAGGACGCGGTTTGCCATAGCGTCTGCCTCATCGTTATCGTTTCCGAACTTGGGAGCATCGCGAAGGAGCATCTGACGTATTTCCTCATATCCGTGGTAATTGGCAGCCATTGCCTCTTCAAGAAGCTCCTTTGATATCTTCTTTTCATCAAAGACAAGCTTCTTTATTGCTGTAAGTGAGTCTGCAACAACAGAGCTACCCGCAGTTTCAACACATCCGTAGTTATATACCGCTCCGCCGTCGTCAAGGTTAAGTCCTCTTTCAATGCAATCCTCGGTAAAGGGCGTTTTCACAAGCTTTGCATAGTTTGCAGCTCTCATCTCCTGTCC
>JAFXFQ010000192.1 GCA_017520365.1 Clostridia bacterium | reverse complement strand
GATGGTAAAATTTTGAAAAAAGCTATTATTCACATAATTTAAACCAATTTTGGTGAGACATTTTTCTTTTTTGCTCGTTTAATAAATGAAAGGCACAGGTCCTTTCGGAAAGGAGAAGGCTTATGGACAACGGTGCAAGTAGCTACCGCCGTTACCTTAGCGGCGATGACAGTGCCCTTTCAGATATTGTTCGGGATTATCAAAGCGGACTCACTCTATACCTCAACGGCTTTGTCAACAACATCTATTTGGCGGAGGAGCTGATGGAAGATACTTTTTTCAAGCTGATAACAAAAAAGCCCCGATTCAGCGAAAAGTATTCCTTCAAAACTTGGCTTTATACCATAGGAAGAAACGTGGCTATCGATTATATTCGCTGCGCTTCAAGGCATAAGGCGGTCTCTTATGAACAGCTTTCGGACGCGCTTTGCGACGAATACGATCTTGAGCGATCCTATATCGTTTCGGAAGAAAAGGTGGCCGTCCACCGCGCTATAAAGAGACTGAGCCCGGATTACCACCAGGTACTATGGCTTTCATTCTTTGAAGGTATGACCAACAAAGAAGCGGCAAAAATCATGAAAAAAACGCCGGGGCAGATCAAAAACCTGATATACCGAGCAAAAAACGCTTTAAAAAACGAGCTTGAAAAGGAGGATTTTGTTTATGAAGGATTATAAAACTGTGACACGGGAGCTTCTTGCCAAAAGGGACAAATATCTTGAGGAGCAAAAGGAATGTGAAGGTGCCAAGATCAGGGTAAGAACGACTATTGCACTGGCGCTTATATCTGCCCTGCTGATTACAGCCCTTGTATTCTCAACTCTGGCAGCAACAAGAAATCTGCGCCACCCTGCAAATAACTACCCCCACATAACAGGAAAAGATAATCTACAGTCAATTCCCTCCTCAACACCTGAGACAGGTGACTGCGTCATTTCTTGCAACGGTGTATGGGGAGACGAAGAAGTGGTCTATTTTGACATTACTGTAAAGAACAAGAACGGGGCTCCAATTGCCACAGTTAAAGAAGGACAATATATAGGCCGCTTAGACCCCTTTGGTCATTATATTAAGTTTTCCAACGGTTACATAAAGGAAATATTTTTTCTTCTTATGAATGACTCTGACGAGTCCTGTATTCATTACGAAGCGAGAGCCCTATTTTATGAAAATGAGAAGGAATACCTGGGACAAGATGCGTATATTCACGTAGGCGGAATCAAATCAGAGCTATATTGGGAAGAATACGAGGGTACGGATGAATATTACAAGGACAGTATTACTGAAACAGTATGTGTTTTTTCAGAACCGCTTCCCGTTACAATTACCGTAAATTCTGCCGAAAAGCAGGTGACATTTGAAGACGGAGAATTTGAAATTCTTGACAGCGGTATAAAGCTGACCTGCGGAAGCATTTCTGCCGCAAACGTGCATTTCTACGGTGTCTGCACACTTGAAGGTAAGCTTTACGGCCTGCAGGATATTTTAAAGGACGCTTGCCTTATCTATGACGACGGCACCACAGTCCCACTCGGATGCAAAACCGATGCGGGTACCTTAGAAAACGGATTGTTTACCGTTGGATGGATCACAGGAACACTGATCGATCCCGAAAGAGTAACAGCAATACAAATAGACGGTCAAACCATCACCATTGATTGAGATAAATGCCCTATGTCAAGGAGAAATCCACCGTTTTTCGTTGACAATTCAATATGCATATGTTAAAATGAGTTGTTATATTACTAAAAGGCGGTGATCTCTTTGAAAAGAGAACTTATTTCCGATATTTATAGATCTCCCGAAAGCTACGACGGCAAGACTATAACCGTTGCAGGCTGGGCGAGAAGCATTCGTGCATCCAACGAATTTGGATTTGCAGACCTGAACGACGGAAGCTATTTTTCATCCCTTCAGGTCGTTCTTGAAAATCAGAAGCTTTCTAACTACGCAGAGGTAACAAGCCTCAACGTTGGTGCGGCTATCATCGTTACGGGCACTCTCGTGCTCACCCCCGGCGCAAAGCAGCCCTTCGAGCTGAAGGCTGAATCTGTTGAGATCGAGGGCACATCCACCCCCGACTATCCCCTTCAGAAAAAGCGCCACACGGTGGAGTATCTTCGCGAGATCGCATATCTCCGTCCCCGTACAAACCTTTTCTCCGCTGTATTCAGAGTAAGAAGCGAAACAGCTTACGCTATCCACAGCTTCTTCCACGAGAGAGGCTTCGTATACGTTCACACTCCCCTTATCACAGGCAGTGACTGCGAGGGCGCAGGTGAAATGTTCCACGTTACCACTCTTGATATGGACAATCCTCCCAGAAACGAGGACGGAAGCATCGACTGGTCTCAGGATTTCTTCAAGAAGCCCACAAGCCTTACCGTTTCCGGTCAGCTCCAGGGCGAGACATATGCACAGGCCTTCGGTACATCTACACCTTCGGTCCTACCTTCCGTGCGGAGAACTCCTTCACTCCCCGCCACGCGGCAGAGTTCTGGATGATCGAGCCCGAGATCGCATTTGCAGACCTTAAGGACAATATGCAGCTTGCATGGGATATGATCATCTACATCATCCGCCATGTCCTCAACACCTGCAAGGCAGAGCTCAACTTCTTCAACAGCTTTGTTGACAAGGGCCTTCTTGAAAGACTTACAAAGCTTGCGGACAGCGAGTATAAGACCGTTACCTATACAGAGGCAATCGAGCTTCTTCTTAAGTCCGGCGAGGACTTCAAGTATCCCGTAAGCTGGGGCTGCGACCTGCAGACAGAGCACGAGAGATACCTTACCGAAAAGGTGTTCAACGCTCCCGTATTCGTTACCGATTACCCCAAGGAGATCAAGGCGTTCTATATGCGCCTGAACGATGACGGTAAGACTGTTGCCGCTATGGACCTTCTCGTTCCCGGCGTTGGCGAGATCATCGGCGGCAGCCAGAGAGAGGAGCGACTGGACGTCCTTCTCGAAAGAATGGCTGAATGCGGCCTTGAGGAAAAGGATTATTGGTGGTACGTTAACCTCCGTCGCTACGGCTCTACAAAGCACGCAGGCTACGGCCTCGGCTTTGAGAGAATCATTATGTACCTCACAGGCGTATCAAACATCCGCGACGTTATCCCCTATCCCAGAACAACAGGCTCTGCTGAATTCTGATATAAACCCGGCTGCGTGTGCAGTCGGGTTTCTTTTGTGTGTCATTCATTCTTAATGTTTCCCTAAATCGTAGTTTGAAGTGTAGATTGATCAGTCGGTAGGGGACGGCGCCCTCGACGTCCCATTGCAAACATAACATATACATCAAT
>JAFXFQ010000191.1 GCA_017520365.1 Clostridia bacterium | reverse complement strand
GCCTTTTTCTCAATTGCCGCATCGGCCACGGCCTGGGCAGTTTTCTTCATACCCTCGCATCTCACGCATCCTGCGCCGAAGGCGAAGGTACCTGCGTTAAGGGCAAGGCCTGTTCTTGCGTCACCATAGTCGACTCCCAGTACTATCTTTGCCATATCAAAATCTCTCCTTTATGCTTTTGGGCCTCTTATTGTCTTAGCAAATGCCTTTACCTCTCTGAGGGTTGGGATAGAGGTGGATGCGCCCTTACGGGACACGCAGATGGCAGCGGCAAGGGTTGCAAATCTTGCAGACTCAAGAATATCGCCCTTCTGGATATAGGCATAGCTGAGGGCGGCGGTAAACACGTCGCCTGCCGCAGTTGTATCCTCCACGGGTACCTTATGAGAGGGGACTATATTATAATACTTTCCGTCGTAAACAAAGCTTCCTCTGTGGCCCAGCTTAAGCACCACGTGCTTTGCCTCTGTAATGGTGGCAAGGCGGATACAGGCCTTAAGGCAATTATCAACGGAATCGGGAGTGATGCCTGTGAGAATTCTGCACTCTGTTTCGTTGGGAGAGATTATCTCGGCACCGAAGAGCTTTTCCAAAGGGAAATCCTCTCTTGCGGGGCCTGCATCAACGAAGAGGGGAATCTTATTCTCTCTTGCAAAGCGAGCTGCGGCGATCACTGCACTGTCGGGTATTTCAAGCTGAACGAATACGCCGTCGGGATAGCAGGTAAAGGCATCCTCAACGTCGTGCTCACAGAGCTTCTCGTTTGCACCGGGATATACGATTATTCTGTTTGCACCGTTTTCTTCAACAAGGATGGATGCAAGGCCCGTGGGGGTCTCACGGTCCTCGGACAGGAATCTTATATCTATACCCTCTGACTCGTAAAGCTTTCTCAGCTTTCTCGCATTATCGTCTCTGCCTACCTTGGCGCAAAAGACCGTATCTGCACCCAGGCGCGCAAAAGCAAGGGCACTGTTTGCGCCCTTTCCGCCGGGAACATAGCTATATGACCTTGATTCAATTACAGTTTCTCCCGCATCCGGAACACGCTCAACGCTCTGAACGAAATCCATATTAGCGGAGCTTACCACAAGAATTCGTTTTTTCATAAAATTGCCCTTTTTCGATATATATATATCTATTATATAACGTTTTTCTCTATATTGCAAGCAATACTTTTTAACATAAAGCTGTTGAAATAAATTACATTGTATGATAGAATTTTAATATATTAAATAAGGACGGTTATTTATATGGAAAAGATAATTCTCAAACCTATTGCCGAAACTGAAAAGTGTTTTCTTGACGAATCTATCGATTCAAAGCCTGAGTATAAAAAGGCCTCTATGCTTTGCGGCGAGCGCTTCTCTTATCAGATCGCTTACGTCACCGACGGACTCCCTGCAGGTATTGAGGGAATGTGGTGCCGCATTCGAGTTGAGAGCCCCATCAAAAATTGGGTAAAAATTCAGGTCGTTGAGAACGTGCCCGTTCGTATGCCTGTTGCTGTGGGAAGCGGGGATGACAATTTTCTCAGAAAGACCCCCGGCCTTTATCCCGATCTTCTGAAGCCCTATACCGAGTACAGAGAGATCGCTGCTGCAAAGAGCCTTCAGTCTCTTTGGGTAGATATAAACGTACCCGAGAATGCCATTGGCGGCGAGTATCCCATAACAGTCACCCTTTATGACGATGCCCACGGTGATCTCGGCAGCTGCACGTTTACTGCAGAGGTCATTCCTGCGGTCCTTCCAAAGCAGGAGATCGCCGTTACTCAGTGGTTCTACCCCGACTGCCTTGCAGTTTACTACGGCGTTGAGATGTACTCAGAGGAGCACTGGGCAATTATTGCAAGGTTTATGGATGTTTATGCCAGAAACGGCCTTAACATGATCCTCACCCCCGTATTCACTCCCGCTCTTGACACAATTCCCGGCGGCGAGCGTCCCACGTGCCAGCTTGTTGACGTTTACAGAAAGAAGGGAAAGTGGTCCTTCGGCTTTGAGCGCCTTGAAAGATGGGTAAAGCTCTGCCTTGATATGGGCATTGAATATTTTGAGATATCCCACCTCTTCACCCAGTGGGGTGCAAAGCACGCTCCCAAGGTCATAGCTTACACTGAAAAGGGCTACGAAAAGGTATTCGGATGGGAAACCGATGCTTGCGGTGAGGAATACCCTGCCTTCCTTCGTGCATTTATCCCCTGCCTCATCGAAAAGCTTGAGGATATGGGCGTTGCAGACCGCACCGTATTCCACATCTCCGACGAGCCCGGCAGCGATATGCTTGAAAGCTACAATTCCGCAAAGAACACCGTTAAGGACTGCCTCAAGGGTCAGATCATTATGGATGCCCTTTCAGACTACTCCTTCTACGAGAAGGGCGTTGTCGAGCATCCTGTAGTTTCCACAGACCACATAGATGCATACATCAATGCGGGGGTCAAGAACCTTTGGGCTTACTACTGCTGCTGTCAGGTGCAGGGTGTTTCCAACAGAATGGTTGCAATGTCCACCGCCCGTAACCGTATCATCGGTCAGCAGTTCTATAAGTACGATATCGCAGGATTCTTGCAGTGGGGCTTCAACTTCTACTTCTCACAGGGCTCCCGCGAGTTTATTGATCCCTACCATTGCTCCGACGGCGGCTGGTGGGTGCCTGCAGGTGACACCTTCTCCGTTTATCCCTCACACGGCGGCAGTGCCTATGAAACCATCCATCTTCTCGGCTTTACAGCTGCCCTCAACGACCTTCGCGCATTCAAGAAGTGCGAGGAGCTTTGCGGCAGAGACGCTGTTATGGCTGTCATCGAGGAACGTGGAGAGGTCACCTTCAAGGAATACCCCAGATGTGACGAGCAGATCCTTTCCGTTCGCGAGAAGATCAACATGATGATAAAGGAAAAGCTTTCCTGATGAAAAAGGCATTATCTCTTGTCTGCGTCCTCCTTGCGCTGCTAATGATCCTTCCCTCCTGCCAAAAAAAGGCTGACAGCGGAGAATACGATCATTCTGCAGATTTCACCGAGGAGGACGGAGAAATATACAAAAGCGTACCGACCACCCGATACAAGGACTACGAGTTTTGCATTCTCAACGCCCGCATGGGCGCAGGCACGTCAGCCTCGCTTATGGATGCGGAGGGCATTATGGGAGACAGCCTCAACGAGGCCCTCGTCCGCCGCAACATAAACGTTGAGGAGCGCCTTGGTATTTCTGTCAGCGAGGTGGTGGATACACCCGAAAAGGTATTTGATATGTCTGTTGCCGCCTGCCTGTCCGGAGAAGGCACCTACGATGCCATATGCAACTCCTCGGACAGAATGGCAACTATGGCAGTTTGCGGATACCTGGTCACCGACGTTTATCTCCCCGGAATGGATCTTACAAAGCCATGGTGGAACGAAAAGGCCATTGAGGGCGTCTCCGTCAACGAGACAAGATATCTTTTCTACGGAGACCTGCAGCTTTCCTATTACGATTCTCACAGTATGGTGGGCGTCAATATGGATATGGTCAAGGATATCAGCACCCTCCCCGATCCTTACAAGCTTGTGGAGCGAGGAGAATGGACTCTCGACAGGATGCTTGAGATGATGACCGTTGCCGCCTCCGATACCGATGGAAACAACCTTATGACAAAGGATGACAGATACGGCGGTGCCGTTGACAGAAGGAGCATCCTGTCTCTTATCAGCGGCGCAGGCGCCGTCCTTTCCGAAAAGGATAAGCAGGGCATCCCCACCCTTTCCTGCTTTACAGACGACCTGCTCTATGACGTTTTCAAAAAGGTATCTGACTCGCTATACGCATACAACCGTTACGTTTATGACCCGGTGAAAAACGAGGCTGACGGTATGAGCTCGGCGGCAATGTTTAAAAGCGGCCGCACACTTTTCCATATCACCACAGTAGGCACCCTTGCAGATCTTAGGAATATGGAATATGAATTCGGCGTTCTGCCTATGCCGAAATATACTGAAAGCCAGTCCCGATACATTTCTCTCATCAACGCTGCGGAATGCTCCGCCATCGGAGTGCTCCCCACGGGCAGAGATCTGAGAAGGACCTCCAACATCCTTGAAAATCTTGCGGCAGAGTCCCACAGGCAAAGCGGCATCAAAAGCTGCTACGTAGATTCCGTGCTGTCCTTTATGTATGTAAACGACGAGAAATCAAGAGAAAATCTTGAGCTTATCTTCAGCACCGGCACCTTCGAGCAGTGTCAGGTATACAATTGGGGCGGAATATGCCCTCTTCTTGAGGAAATAGCGCCCAAAAGCGAATCCTTTTCCTCCCGACTTGCCGCTATCAGGATGAAAGCCGTTGAAGAAGTGGGCAACACTGTAATTGAGCTTTTGAAATTTAAGCAAAAATAACTGTTTTGAAAAAAAGAGCCTTTGCATAAGCAAAAGCTCTTTTTTATACCCCTGATCGAATGCTTTTTTCCTTTGCCAGGGTTGCGTTTTTATAGGCTTTTTCGCCTGTCACCTCACGGATAATGGTTATAACGGGGGGAAAACGCAGGGCTTCATCTGCATCGCACAGCTCGATCTCCATAACGGCAAGGTCTTCTGAAAAGGGATATACGTCTATTTCAAAATATTTTCCATCGTACACAAGGCAGTATCTGTCCTTTTCAAGGGTCATGCCGCCCTTCCCTGCCTCTGCTATCAGCTCCTCATATCGGATGCGGCTGATCTGATGCTCCGTCTCCTCACGCACCGTTTCGGAAACGGCCCTCTTCACAGTCTCATAATAAAGGCAGTCTTCACCGCTGCCTCTGGCTCTCACCCTTATTTCCTCCTCGGGAGTGACCTTCAGATAGGTCTGGCTGATGTGAACCCGCCTGCAAAGGGGATCATTCAAAAGAGTCTCTCTATCGGGCATCTCAATGAGGAACTTTCGCTCGATCTCCAAAGGCTTCGGTATACCGAGAAACGCATAAAGCTCTTTTTTTAAGGTACCCTTATCTGTAACACGAAGATGGGGAGTGCCTATCCAGCGTGAAAGGGCCAAAGCATCCCTTTCACAAAGGTCTCCATCACTTACAAAAAACACGGCACCGTAGCTGTCCCTGGCCTCTGCGGGGGAAAGAATGACGGGCTCGCCCACATCTTCATAGTCTGCAAGCCCCCCTTTGCAAAGGATAATGCTTTTTTTACCAAAGGAAAGGCTTTGCTCCTCGACCTCCTTCTCCGCCTTTATTTGCGAGAGGAGTGTATCTTGAGACACCTCAAAGATCCTGTACCCGGCATCTCGGCAAAACGCCATTGCAGCCGCAAACGCCTCTGCCCTTTCAGGTACAGGTCCTGTTATTACCACTTTTTCAGCTTTCATATCTGCCTCCTTCGGTATTTTCTGCATTTGCATAACATACAATGCGTCGACATTAAATTACACAATTGACTAATTTGCAACACGATTCATAAAAACATTGACAAACAGATCTTGTCGTGGTATACTTAACCTGGTATTCAATATACATTATATCACACTTTTTTAATTTCAGGAGGTTATTTATGAATTCTCTCAAGAAGTACCTCGCAGAATTTATCGGCACCTTCGTGCTTGTACTTTTTGCTTGCGGTACCGCTTGTGTTGTAGGCTGCAACGCAGCTAAGGGCGCAGGCTACCTCATCACAGCATTTGCATTCGGTCTCGTTATCGTTGCAATGGCATACTCCATCGGCAACATCTCCGGATGCCACATCAATCCCGCAGTCTCCGTTGCGATGCTCATTTCCAAGAAGCTTTCCATTCTTGACTTCGTTGGCTACGTTGTTGCACAGTTCGCAGGTGCAACCGCAGGTGCTTTCGTTCTCAAGTACGTTATCGCCGACAACGATCAGACAGTATCTCTCGGCTCCAACGCACTTTACATCGACATTGCACACACCATCGTTGTTGAGGTGATCCTCACCTTCGTATTTGTTCTCGCTATCCTCGGCGTAACCTCCAAGGTTGAGAACAGCAACGTTTGCGGCCTCGTTATCGGCCTTTCCCTCACACTTGTTCACCTCTTCGGTATCGGCCTTACAGGTACAAGCGTTAACCCTGCCCGCTCCTTCGGACCTGCTCTCGCTGCAGGCGGCCAGCACCTTGCAAATGTTTGGGTGTTCATCGCAGCTCCCCTCGTTGGCGGCGCACTTGCAGCTCTCGTTTATATGTTCCTCTCCTCCCAGAAGAAGGCAAAGAAGGAAGAGGCTGCTGCTGAAGCTGAAGAGATCGCTGAGTAATTTCAAAAGCAAAGCAATACAAACAAAAAGCCTCCGAGCAATAGGTGTTGTTCTTATCGGAGAATTTAGCTCCATGATCAAATAATAGTTGCCGTTGGAGTTGTCTTTTTCAAGCTGGCGCAGATTGGCGATATTCTGATGAACAAGTTTTGATACCAACTGAAAATTATCTTTGATATCTTCCATTTCAAGGGTGTTATTGCTCAATTCAGGCGGCAGAGCTTTAAGCGCGATCTCAATGCCCGCGGTTTCATCAAGACATTTATAAACTGCGCCCATTCCGCCCTGACCGAGCTTTGAAATCACCCTGTAACGGTTTATCACCAGATCGCCCGCTTCAAATGCTTCATCTTTTTTGCGGTCGCGCCTGCCAGGCATAGTGACATCGTCTGCGGCATTGAATTCATGTTCGCGCCGTGGAGGTATCGTTTTATCTGTTTCATCGGCATCAGCGGCGGCAGAAAAATTCTGGTTTACTGCAAACGTCACTCCGCAAGCTTCACATTTATATTCGTTATATGCCGAGATACAGCATTCGCTCCCGCAATTCGGACATTTCATAATCCATTACCTTATCAGATGTTTATATATTTATGTTCAAACTTTAATATATCATATGATTCAGGGAATGTCAATG